>NZ_JBFTOG010000020.1:0-87783 GCF_056397865.1 Arthrobacter sp. 05L417 | reverse complement strand
TGTCGAGGAAGGGGCGGCGGGTGAGCTTGGTGAAGGTTTCTTCGTGCAGGGAGTCGAGGGAGACGTTGATGCGGGTGAGTCCGGCTTCCTTGAGCGCCGCCGCTTTTTTGTCGAGTCCGACGCCGTTGGTGGTCATGGAGATCGGCAGCCCGGGGTGCGCGTCGCGGAGGGCTGAGATGATGTCCACGAGGTCGGCTCGGACCAAGGGCTCGCCGCCGGTGAGGCGGAGTTCGCGGACCCCGAGGTGTTCGACGCCGATCCGCACCAGCCGGACGATCTCGGAAGCGGTCATGACGGCTTGTTTGGACAACCATTCAAGGCCCTCGGCCGGCATGCAGTACGTGCATCGGAGATTGCATTTGTCCGTCAGGGACAAGCGCATGTCGGTGGCCCGGCGTCCGTAACGGTCGAACAGGCCCGCCGGAGTTCCGGCAGGGCGCGGCGGGGGTGCAGACACGCTGCTTCCCGTCCCGTCGCCCGTGGGAGGCAACGGCATGCCTAGCTGAACACTCATGGGTTCAGGCTACGCCAGGCAGGGCCGAAGCGTGATATCGCCCACGGGTCACGTTCGTCGGTTGCCCGCCGCGGAAGGCAACGCATGGCGCGACTTCTTACGGAATACATACGGTTGGCCCACGGGCGCCCGGAACACATACCGCGGGCACCCTGCGAATCTATGCTGAAGGTGTGAACATGCAGCCCGCCCCGCACGCTGCCGAAGTCGGCAATCGCCGCATTCTGCTGGTCGAAGATGAACAGACCATCGCCGACGTCGTCCGGGACTACCTGGTCCAGGCAGGCTTCCAGGTCGATCTCGCGGGCGACGGCTTCACCGCGCTGAGCCTCGCGGCCGCCAGGCGGCCCGACCTCGTCATCCTGGACCGGATGCTGCCCGGACTCGACGGCGTGGAAGTGTGCCGCAGGCTGCGCCTGGCCATGAGCGTTCCCATCATCATCGTGACTGCCCTTGGCACGGAAGACGACCGGATCCTTGGCCTGGAAACGGGAGCGGACGACTATGTGACCAAGCCCTTCTCACCCCGCGAGCTGGTCCTCCGGGTGAAGTCCGTGTTGCGCCGGAGCATCCGGGAATTCAGCCCGGAACCTCCCGTGGAGCTCGCCGGCTTCGAACTGGATCCGGCCTCCCGCACGGTGCTCCAGGATGGCAAGCCCCTCATGCTTACGGCGCGTGAGTTCGATCTGCTGGCGTTCCTGCTCCGTCGGCCCAACCAGGTGTTCAGCCGCGAGGATCTCATCAAGGCGGTCTGGGGCTGGGACTTCGGGGATTTGTCCACCGTGACGGTCCACGTCCGTCGCCTGCGCGAAAAGATCGAGGACAACCCCACCACCCCGGTGCTGCTCAAAACGGTCTGGGGAATCGGCTACCGTTTTGACGCGAAGGAAGGTGGACATGCAGCCAGCTGAAATGTTCACGATCCTGGGCTGGATGCTGCTGTGGGCTGTCCTCATCGGCGCCTTGACCCTTGCCTTGCTGCGTTTCCTGCGCGGCGCGTCGATCCTGGTGCAGATCTGCCTCGTGGTGGTGGCCACAGTTGCTGTCCTCGTGGCAGGGATGGTGAGCGCTTTCAATGCGATGTTCATTTCCGCCGTGGACCTCGAAGTCATGTGGTACATCCTCGGGGTAGCCTCGGCCGTGGCGATCGCGATTTCCCTGGTCCTCGGGGCCGGGGTGTCCCGCAACGCCATCCGGCTCGTGGCAGCAACGCGGCGACTCGGCAGCGGAGAAGCCCTCGATGGCTCGTTCCTGCCACAATCAGGGTCGCGGCGGGCCGGACCGGCAATGAACTCCGAGCTTGCCCAGCTCGCCCAGGAACTCGAAGCGAGCAGCATCAAACTGGAGGAATCCCGGCGACGGGAAGCCGCCGTCGAAACCGCCCGCCGCGAACTGGTCTCCTGGATCTCGCACGACCTCCGGACCCCCTTGGCCAGCATGCGGGCCATGGCCGAAGCGCTGGAAGACGGTATGGCCTCCGACGTCCCCGGGTACTATCGCAAGATTATCGCCCAGGCGGATCAGATGGCGGTCATGGTCAACGATCTTCTCGAACTGTCCAAAATCCAGGCGGGAACCCTACGGCTGAGCGCAGAATCCTTGGACCTCTACGACCTCGTGAGCGACGCCATCGCCGATCTCGCGCCGCTCGCCGCCCAGCGCGGGATCCGGCTCGACGGCGGCGGCGACCGCGAGTGCATGGCCGTCGCGGACGGCCCCAGCCTGGGAAGGGCCGTCCGGAACGTGCTGCTCAACGCGATTATCTACAGCCGGCCCGACGGCGGGGTCCTGGTTCGCGTCGGACGCGACGGAAGCGACGCCGTCGTCGACGTCGTGGACAGCTGCGGGGGTATCGACGAGGAGGATCTCGCCCACGTTTTCGAGACCGGCTGGCAAAAGGACCGTTCCCGGGGAGCAGGAATGCCCGTCGATGGGGGTCTGCCGCGATACAGCGGGGCAGGCGTGGGGCTCAGCATGGTGGCGGGCATTGTGAAGGCGCATGGCGGCAATGTCACGGTGGCGAACACGGGGGAGGGCTGCTGTTTCACGCTCCGCCTTCCATCGGGCGCAGAGTCAAGCGCATCCCGCACCAAGGTATTTCCGATACAGAAAGTGCCCGCGGACACCGTTCCGGCAGAGGGCACCAAACAGGCAGGCACATCATGAGCAGGACCACTTCGAAGAAAGCCAGTACCAGGACGGCGGCCCGGTGGGCGGCTGCGTGCGGCGTGGTGGCGATCGGACTCGGGGTGGCGGCCGGCGAGTTGCTGGCCGGGTTCCTGAGCCCGTCCGTCTCGCCCGTCACAGCCCTGGGCGGTGTGGTCATTGACGCCGTGCCGGGTTGGGCCAAGGAACTGGCCGTCAACCTTTTCGGCACCGCCGACAAAATCGCCCTGATCGTCAGCATCGCCCTGGTCACTTTGATCCTCGCCGCAGTCGCCGGCCTCCTGGAGTATCGGCGAAAAGGAGCGGGGCTGGCGCTCGCCTTGCTCGCTGGAGCTGCGGGGCTGGCTGCAGTGCTGACCCGTGCCCAAGCCACGCCGACAGCCGCAATTGCCCCCGTCGTGGCCACGATCGTCACCATGCTTTTCCTCCGGCTCCTGATCCAGCGGCTCGAAACCTGGCGACCCGTGCCCGAGGCGGCAGACATGCCATTGGCCCGCCGAAGCTTCATGCAATTGCTGGGTGGAACCGCGATCGCAGCGGTCGTCGCCGGGATCGTGACAACAGTGGTGCGCAGGGCAGGAACGGTGGCATCGGACTTCCGCAACGGGGTGGTCCTTCCAGCCCCGGTGACGCCTCCCGAAAAAGTTCCCGACGGCGCCGCTCTCACCTTGCCGGGCCTGCTGCCGCTCGTCACGCCGAACCCCGACTTCTACCGGATCGACACCGCGCTGATCCCGCCGGCCGTGAATCCGCCGGACTGGACCCTGAAGGTGACCGGCCTGGTGGAACGCGAAGTCACCTTGGATTTCGCCACCCTGCTGACGAAGCCGATGATCGAGCGTTACGTGACCATCGCTTGCGTGTCCAACGAAGTCGGCGGAGACCTGATCGGCAACGCCCTCTGGCTGGGCTGGCCGGTCCGCGAACTCCTCGCCATGGCCGGGCCCAAGCCCGGGGCGGATATGGTGCTCTCCCGCAGCACTGACGGCTGGACCGCCGGAACCCCCCTCGAAGCGCTCACGGACAACCGTGACGCTATCCTCGCCGTCGGAATGAACGGCGAACCGTTGCCGCTCGAGCACGGCTTCCCCGTCCGGATGGTCGTTCCGGGCCTCTATGGATATGTTTCGGCCACCAAATGGCTGACGGAACTGAAGGTCACCCGTTTCGCCGACGACCAGGGCTACTGGGTCCCGCGAGGTTGGAGCGATCATGGTCCCATCAAGACGCAGTCCCGCATCGACGTGCCCCGGGACGGCCGCTCGGTCAAGGCCGGAACGGTCCAGTTCGGCGGTGTCGCCTGGGCTCAGCACCGCGGCGTTTCCCGCGTGGAGTTGCGCGTCGACCGAGGCAATTGGCAGGAAGCCAAGCTAGCCCCGGGGATCTCCTCGGACACGTGGTACCAATGGCAGCTGGGCCTTGAGTTGGGCTCAGGGAACCATGAAGTCCAGGTCCGTGCCACCGATGCCACGGGCGCCCCGCAGCCCGAAGCCCAAACCCCCGTGGCACCGGACGGCGCCACGGGGTTCCACACCATCCACGTCACCGCCAACTGACATTAGGCTGTGTAGGTCTGAGCGAAACAACCCGGGAGGAACCCTCGTGGCACGATCCGTCGCAGCCCACCGTCAAGCCGTCCAGGAGCTGCTGTCCGGCCTTGCACACGTAGACGGCACCGAAGAGCTGCCGTTGCTGGGGGCGCTCGGCCGGGTACTTGCCGCCGACGTCTTGGCCCCGCTGAGCCTGCCGCCGTTCGCCAACTCCCAGATGGACGGTTTTGCCGTCCGCTCTGCGGACCTGGCCCCCCACGCAGGGAGCGACGCCGGTGCGGAGCTGACGGTCGTGGATCCCGTCCCGGCCGGCGCGGCACCGGTCCGGCTCATGCCCGGCACCGCAGCCCCGATCATGACCGGCGCCATGATGCCCGAGGGTGCCGACGCCGTCGTGCCCATCGAACAGGCAGTGCCTGATGTCTTTCCCGTCCCGGGTGTCCCATCAACCGTCCGCCTTCCCACCACTGAGCCCGGAACGTTCGTCCGCGACGCCGGGAGCGACATCACCGCGGGAACCGTTGCCTTGCGCGCCGGAACCGCCCTCGGACCGGGGCAATTGGGGCTGCTCGCCGCCCTGGGGATGACCGCCGTCGAGGTCCGCACGCCGGTGCGCGTGCTCCTCGTCACCACCGGCGATGAAGTCGTGGAACCCGGTACGTCCCTGCCGGAAGGCAAGATCTACGATTCCAACGGAACCCTGCTCGAAGCCGCCATGCTGCAGTCCGGCCTCCACGTCACGCGGACGGGAATCAGCGGCGACAATCCTACCGAGCTGCTGGCGCTCCTCCGCAGCCTGGGCGGCACTGTCGATCTCATCGTCAGCACCGGGGGCGTCAGCAAGGGCGCCTACGAAGTAGTCCGGCAGGCCATGCTGGAACAGCCGGTCGAATTCGTGTCGGTGGCCATGCAACCCGGCGGCCCCCAAGGGATCGGGACGTTCGACGGTTTGCCCTTCCTGGGATTCCCGGGCAATCCCGTGAGCTGCCTCGTGTCCTTCGAAATGTTCCTCCGCCCGGCGCTCGCCGCCGTCGTCGGAAGCCCTGCATTGCGTCCGAGCCTCCAGGCCCGCCTTACGGAGTCTCTGACTTCGCCTGCCGGCAAGCACCAGGTCCGCCGCGGCACGCTTCTTCCGGGGGGAACGGTCAGGCTGGAGGGAGGTGCCGGTTCCCATCTCATCCATGCGCTCGCCAACTCGAACGCGCTGGTCCAGGTGCCTGCAGCCGTCACGGAACTCGACGCCGGGGCGGAAGTGGAAGTATGGATGTTGTGAATGACACTTCAGACTCCGCCGGCATGGTCGGCGGCCTCACCCCCTTGAGCCAGGATGGCGGCGCCCTTGCGCATTTGAGCCAAGACGGCGGCGCCCTTACGCATTTGCGCCAAGATGGTACAGCCCAGATGGTCGATGTCTCCGAGAAGGCCGTGACCACACGTGAGGCTACGGCCACAGCCACCGTCCACAGCACCGCCGAGGTGCTTGCCCTGCTCGGGGCCGGTGAGCTGCCCAAGGGGGACGCCTTGGCCGTGGCCCGGGTTGCCGGCATCATGGCAGCCAAGAAGACCCCTGAACTCATCCCCCTGTGCCACCCGCTGCCTATTTCCAAGGTCACGGTGGACTTCGAGCTTGGCCAGGACACGGTAGTTGTCCTGGCAACTGTGAAGACCAGGGGCGTCACGGGCGTGGAGATGGAAGCGTTGACCGCGGCCTCGGTGGCTGCCTTGAGCGTCTATGACATGATCAAGGCCGTGGACAAGCACGCCGTGATCAGCGGCATCCAGGTGCTGGCGAAGAGCGGCGGAAAGAGCGGCGACTGGGCCCTGCCCGCCTCGTCCGGCGCGCCCGGCGAAGGACCACGCGCATGAACGCCTGCGAACCCCGCCGCGGCCCGCGGAAGGCCGGCGTGGTCATCGCGTCCAACCGCGCTGCGGCAGGAATCTACGAGGACAAGAGTGGTCCCGTGATCCTGGACTGGTTGGTCGAACACGGCTACGAGACCTTTCCCGTCATGGTGGTGCCGGATGGTGAGCCTGTCGGTGCCGCCATCCGTGCGCTACTGACCCAGGAACCTGCCGTCGTCATTACCAGCGGCGGTACGGGACTGAGCCCCGATGACCGCACTCCGGAAGTCACGTTGCCATTGTTGGACCGCGAAATACCGGGGCTCATGGAGGGTATCCGCCGCGCCGGAGCCTCCAAGACCCCCATGGCGATGCTGAGCCGGGGCCATGCCGGTACAGCGGGCAAGACGTTCATCGTGAACCTGCCGGGTTCGCCGAAGGGCGTGATGGACGGCCTCGCCGTACTGGACCCTGTTATTGCCCACCTATGCGATCAGTTGGAGGGAAGTCATGACCACTGAAACCGACTTCGAAGTCATCAGCGCGATCCTCAGCGCGGAGCCGATTTCCGTCGACCAGGCCATAGCGGCGGTTGAATCGGACACGGCGGGAGCGGTAGTGAGCTTCAGCGGCGTGGTCCGCAACCACGACGGCGGCAAACCCGTCGACAGGCTCAGCTACAGCGCCCACCCCACGGCGCACCAGGTCATGGCCGACGTCGTCGCGAAGCTCGTGGCCGAGCACTCGGGGGAGGCAGCCCAGCCTGTACGGATCTGGGCAGCGCACAGGATCGGCCTGCTGGAGATTGGCGAACCTGCGCTCGTCTGCGCCGTTGCCGCTGCACACAGAGGACAGGCTTTCGCAGTGTGCTCGGAGCTCGTGGACAGGATCAAAGCGCAAGTGCCCATCTGGAAGGAACAGTTCTTCAGCGACGGCACGGTCGAGTGGGTCGGGGCAGGGGAGTAGCCCGGGCGCAGGGATCGCGAGCGCTACAACGTCACGAGATTTGTGCGCACCGCATGGATGAGTACTTGGACGCGGTCGCGCACGTCCCATTTGTTCATGATGCGGCCGAGGTTCGACTTGATCGTCGCCTCGGAGAGGTGGAGAGCCTGTGCTATCTCGGCGTTTGACATACCCTGCGCGAGAAACACCACGATCGACAGTTCGCGTTCTGTGAGCGCTTGGGCGCGGGAGAGCGCGACGTGACCGTTGGGGTTGGCCGTGTGCCGGACGGCCGCAATGAGTCCACGAGTTATGCGCGGCGAGAGCACTGACCTGTCAGCGTGCACGTCCAAGATGGCGCTGACGATCTCGTCCGGATGAGTGTCCTTCACAAGATAGCCGGAGGCTCCGGCCCTGAGCGCGGCGATGACGTGGCTTTCGGAGGAGAACGTGGTCACTGCAAGCACCCGGGCGTCCGGGTATTCGGCAGTGATCCTCTCTGTTGCGGCAATGCCGTTCATCACCGGCATTTGGATGTCCATCAGTACTACGTCCGGTTGTAACTTGCGGTACTGCTCGACGGCTTCCGTTCCATTAACTGCTTCTCCGGCCACAACTGTGGCCGGAGCTGACTCCAGGAAGATGCGCAATGCGTGTCGCACGAGGGCTTCGTCATCGACGATCAGAACACGCACGCCTTCCATTCCTACAGTTTAGGTGTCGGGAGTCGACTCTCAGATCAGACTAAAGTCGCGCAAGGAGTCGACTTTCGTCGGCAGACCCTGTGCCGGCCGGCTGCGACGATTAGCTTGTTGGTACTTTCGGGCAGAAAGGGATTTGACCGTGTCTGCAGCGAGCGTAGTGGGCGGGCTGGCGTTCCGCCTGGGGCCCGCCGATCTTCGGCCGGATGGGTAGGGCAATGAGACTGTGTGCCTGAGCGTCCGCCCGCTTCGTCTGGATAATTGGGGGATGAAGCGAAGCGGTCCGGCAGAGGCTGCCCGCAACAATGTCGACGGGTCTGCCGGTTGGCGTGGCTTCTGGGCGTACACAGCGTTGCCGGCGGGTGCTCGTCTCGCATTGGCGGCCGTTGTCGCGGTGGGGTTGCTGGTGGATGGTGTGCTGGCGCTAGTTGCCCAGACACCGATGCCCACCGCGGCTGTTTACGTGGGCGCGCTCATCGCAATCGGTGCTTTCGCATGGCGGCCTCCCATAGCGGCGATGGTGCTCGCGGCATGCGGCCTCGTCGCAACATTTCTTGGTGCGGGTGGGCCTTACTCTCTGGCTCTTGCCGTCTCGGTCGGCTTGGTCACGAGTACGTGCAGTCGGTGGCTGAGTGTCTCATACTGCGTCATCACAGCGGGGTGGGCGGTGGTTGCGGCAGGGGTTGGCCAGGGGCTCGCACAAGGCGGCGGGATCGGCAGCGTTGCCGCTGGCCTTGCTTCGGGACTAATTGGTTGGGGGTTCCGCGGAGGTCGAGCGAGGGAACATCAGCTTGCTGCTGACATTGATCGGCTCAAAAGAGAATCGGCGGCCGCCGTACAGATGGAGCGGGATCGAATCGCTGATGAGCTGCACAACATCATTGCCCACGACATCACGACCGTTGTGATGCAGGCCCGGGCCCTCGAACTGGTGGACGACCCCGTGGCTCGCGATACATCAAGGCGTGCGATCACTGATGCCGCGACACAAGCCCTCACAGACATCCGACGGATGCTGCGTTTAGTCCAGGGGACGGACGAGACGGTCGGAGAAGCCGGGGCAGGTGCAGTGTCCTTGGCAGCGACGTTGGAGTCCTTACGTCTTGGACTCGGCTCGATGGGAGCTTCGGTCGAGCTCTCCTTTCCCGGCAGTGAGTTGTCCATTTCGAACAGCATCGAGACGACTCTCGTGCACATCGCACGTGAGGCAGCCACCAACGTGATGAAGCACGCTCGGCAGAGCCCGTCGATTCGTTTGGCGGTGACGTCTGATCGCGAATGCATCACATTGCAGGTCTGGAATGCTCCGTCCAGCGGCGGGGAGGATTTGACCGCTGATGCGACGGGCTACGGACTGAAGCGGATGAACGACCGGGTGATGCTGCTTGGCGGAACGTTCAAGGCAGGCGGTGATGAAACGGGGTGGACCGTGACGGCGACGATGCCCAGGTTCTAATGGGCCAGTAGTCCAACAGATTTCGCGGTCAGAGGATTCGCGTCCGCGAACGTTGGGTCGCATTGCGAGAGGAACGGGTGCATTCGAACGATGTTTAACTCGATACGGATGACGGTGTTTGAGACGGGAGGTCGGGATGAATCGTAGTCAGTGGCGACAACAATGTCGCACTGAGAGGAAGGTGAGGTGGGTCGATGCCTGCCATCATTCTGGCTGTCATCCGAGCAGTCATGCACTTGGGTTCCCGGGCGGTCAACTGGGTGACGGCCAACTGGCGCACGGTGCTGGACTGGCTCAACGCCGGCAGGACGATCGATTGGATCGTTCGGCGGATCCGAGACATCCTCGGGCTGTGAGCAGCGGGAAAGGGCGCGCTCAGCCCAGCCGGGGTCGCCCTTTTCCGTGTCATACCACCGTGCGCGAGCAGGTGACGCGATGACTACAACGACAGGTGACGACCCGCGCGGGATAGCGAGGGGGATCGCAAGAGTGGCGGAGACAGATGTCGCTGGCGCGACATTTTCGGCAGCGGTGAGCCGCCGCGCGGTGACAGTGTGGAACATCACTTCTGGCTGTACCGGGCTGATCGCTTGCGTCGTGCTGCTCGGCTTCCGCCTGGTCTTTCAAGACGGCTGGCTCGCGATCGTCCTGGTTGTCTTGGCGGTCGTGACCGTCGCCTCGACGGTCGCTGAGTGCCTGATCGTCAACCCTCGACGAGCCCTTACGTTCCGTTATGGAGTGGAGCCGCCGGGCCTGTCGATCGCTCAGGGCCGGTGGATTCGACGTGAGACCTTTGTGCCGAGGGCACAGATTCTCTATGTCCGGCTTCGACGCGGTCCGGTGCTGCGCAACTTTGGACTTGCGAGTGTGCACGTAGGTGTACTGGGCAGGGAGTTCATGGTTCCCTGTCTCGACGAGCAGGATGCTGAGCGGCTGCGGGGGGCGTTGAAAAACGTCGATAGGGGAGCCGCCTGATGCGCAACTCGCCACTGTTGATGCTGGTCAGACTCCTGAAGGCGCTGCCACAGTCTGTACTTATCGTCATCGGGATCGTCGTCGCGACCTCCACGTTTCAAGGCGGGATTGCCGCGGCGTTGTGGGTGCTCCTCGCATACTTCGTCTATACGCGGATCTACGTGATCTTCTACGACTACCTGGCAACCGCCTGGGATGTACGGTCAGATGGCTTCCACTATCGACGAGGCCTCTTCTCGCGGGAGACCTTAACCATCGCTCGCAACGATATCGCGAGCGTCCATCTCTCGCAGGGCGGCCTGGACCGGTTTTGGAAGCTGTTCGAAGTGCGGGTGCAAAGTACTGCGGGGGGACGCGCCAGCCTGCTTCTGCACGCGGTCACACGTGACCAAGTCGATGAGATCGCCCGCGTCTACGGTGTTCGTCCGACCCTGCAGGCCAAGGATGTCAATACTGCCGCAGGGTCCGGCCGGCAGGAGGAGGCACCCGCGGAAGGCGTTACCGAAGCGCCCTCCGTGGTGGCGAGCGCGGTTTCCCTTCGGAACGCGGACTGCTGGCTTATCTCCCTCACATACGGCAAGTACATGCTTCTCATTCCGGTGCTTTGGACGTTGATCTCCCGGTTCACGGGGAACACTGGTGTCGCCCAGCTCGAGTGGACCGTAGACCAGTTGCGAGCGCAGCCGGGCCTTGCGCTGGCCGCAATGCCCTTGCTGCTCGCCGCGAGCGTCGCTTACGGCGCCTTAGTGGCCTATCTGAAATATTCGAAGACGCTCGTCCGTGTGGAACCCGACTCCGATGGCATGCTGAAGATGCGGGTATCGCGCGGGCTGATATCTACCGTGGATCAATCCACCCGCGTCGACCGAATCGACGCACTCGAAATGCGGCAGAACGTCGTGATGCGGGTGTTTGGGCGATACTCGCTGCGAGTGATCGTGCGGGCTCAGGGGTCCGGAAGCGCGAGCCGTACAGTTGTGATCCCGATTGCCCGCCACTCAGACATCGACGCATTCGTCGCACAGTACCTTCCGCGATTCCGCATCGTCAGCGGCGTTGAGGTCGCCGGCATCAACCCGGTCCTGGGATGGGGCGCAGGCTTGACTGTGGGAGGAGTCGTGGCGGGCACGCTAGCGGCTCTGGTCTCACCGCCGGTTGTCGTCGTGATCATGGCGTTAGTGGTGATCGCGACCGCGGTGGCGCAACTGGCGGTTAAGCGCGCTGACTTCTCCACTGACAGCCGGTTGTGGCGAGTGAGATCGGGGGTGCTTGGCACGAGGACGTGGGTGCTCCCCTCAACAAGCCCTGCCTCGACGACGATATACGGCAACGCGTCCGGATGGCGATTTTGTGTGCTCGCTTTCCGTGCCGGCGGCACAGTGCCTCGGACAATCAGAGCGCTCCTCCGAGGCTCGGGTCACGCGACGCTGATGGAGGCGCTCTCGCGTGACCAGGTGCACGCATCATGATCGAAGTGATCGGACTCACGAAGTCATACGGCGGACGGACACGGGTTGATGACGTTACCTTCAGCGTCGGCGACGGCCGTATCGTCGGCTTCATCGGGCCTAACGGCGCCGGCAAGACCACTACGATGCGAACCGCCCTCGGCCTTGAGAAGCCCGATTCGGGGCGGGCGTTGTTCGACGGACGCCCATACCGGGAGCTTCCCAACCCACGCCAGAGCGTTGGGGCGGTCCTCGACGCCGGGGCGCTGATCCCTGACCTCCGCGCGATTGAGCTCCTGCGTTACTGCGCAAGTGTTCAGGGCGTGGACAAGGCCCGGGCCGAACGGGTTCTGGCCATGGTCGACCTCGGTGAGGCCCGTAGACGGAGGGTGCGCGAGCTTTCGCTTGGCATGAGGCAGCGTCTCGCGCTCGCCGCAGCCATCTTGGGCAACCCGGGCAACTACGTCCTTGATGAGCCGCTCAACGGTCTCGACCCCTCGGGCATCCAGTGGCTGCGTCACTTGCTCCTCCAACTTCGCGATGAGGGCGCGGCGCTTCTCCTGTCGTCGCACATCATCACCGAGCTCGAGCTCGTGGCTGACGACGTCGTACTGATCAACAACGGCGTGCTCAAACTCCGAAGCAGCCTCGCCGACCTTGCACGAGGAGCCGGGCCGCGGGTCAACGTCATAAGCGAGGACGTCGGCACCTTCATCGCGCTCGCAAAGAGGAACGGCGCCACCATCGTCAAAGCAGACGATCGCGCCGTGGTCGTCGCAGACCTCACAGCGCGTGAGGTGTTCTCGCTTGCGGCTGCCCATGGGCTTGTCTTGGATGAGCTTCGCACCGAGAGCGTCTCGCTTGACGACGTGTATCGACGGATCGTGGACACGAAAATCGAAGGAGAGGCTCCTTGAGGATGCTGCGCCCACCCATCCGAATCGCTCGCCAGCAAGACGCGCAACGGCGGAGCGAGCTCGTGTCTGCCGAGACGATCCGGATCCTCCGGACACGGACGTCCGTGGTCGTGCTGTTGCTCGGAGCAGCCGTACCGCTCGCGCTCGGCGTTGGACAAGCGATCTATCGAAAGGTGTCTTCGCCGGCACCGGATCTGACAGGTATCGCGACGGCCGGGGTCGACATCTTCGCGTTCGTGGCAGCTCTGGCTGCGGCCATCGGCGTTGGCCGCGACTACCAGATGGGAGCGATCGCCTTCCGGATGTTGCTCGTCCCGCGCCGCGGACGGCTGCTTGCCGCGAGCGCACTCGGGTACAGCGGGGTTGCCGCAGCACTTGCGGTGCTCGTCATGCTCGTTGTCGGCGTCTTCGCTGCTGTGTTCGGCGGGGCGTTCGCGCCCTTCTCTGCTGACTCCGTCGCCGCGGTAATGCGTTCTATCGCTGCGGTGGCGCTCGCTTCATGCTTCGGTGCAGGGCTCGGGTACGCGGTGCGCTCAGCCACCGTCGCCGCGATCGTCATCATCACCGTCTTTTGGCTTGCGCCGATCACTCTCCTCATCGCCGGACTGAGCGGGGTGCAGGGCGCCACGTCAGTAGCGAATATCACCACCGGGATACTGGTCGGGCAAGCGATCAGCACCACCCCCGAGCCAGGGGACGCCCTCGGGCCCTGGGGAGCGCTCCTCCTTCTTGCGATCTGGTCCGGCGGAGTGCTTCTTCTAGCCGCCCTGCGATTGAAAGGAAAGTGATCCCATGTCCAAGAAAGCCCGATCCTGGCTTTGGTTCCTTGTGCCCACGCTGGTGGTGGCGGCGCTCGTTATCGCAGTCAGCATCCCGGGACTCAAGGCCGCTCAGCAAGAAATCGGTGCCGATTCCCTGACGATTCCAATCGTTGCCATGCTCATCCTCGCCGTCGTTGCCGGCTCGCTGTTGGGACTCATCGTGCTGGGCCTTCGAAATCTCGTTCGACCGCGATCTGTCGCCCCATCCCGCGATTAGGATCCGGGGCAAGTCCGGTTCGCGCCGCCCGGTAGGGTTAAGGACATGACCGAACAACTTGCTGTCGCCGTGTTGGGCGCCCAGGGCCGCATGGGTATCGAAGCCGTCAAAGCGGTGGAGGAAGCCTCCGACATGAAGCTCGTCGCGGCGCTCGGCCGCGGAGATTCCCTTGATACCCTGCTCGACGCCGGCGCCAAGTATGTCGTCGACCTGACCGTTCCGGACAGCACCGAAGCCAACGTCCGCTTCGCCGTCGAACACGGCATGCATGCTGTTGTCGGCACCACTGGCTGGGACGCCGAGCGGCTCGCGGCGTTGCGCGAGTTGCTTGCGGCGAACCCGGAGGCAGGCGTCCTTATCGCCCCCAACTTCGCCCTCGGCTCCGTCCTTGCCTCGGCCTTCGCCGCCAAGGCTTCCAAGTATTTCGAATCGGTGGAAATCATCGAGCTGCACCACCCGAACAAGGTGGACGCGCCCTCGGGCACGGCCGTCCGCACGGCCCAGCTCATTGCCGCCGCCCGCGAAGAAGCCGGCGTCCCCGCTAGCCCGGATGCCACGAACACTGCCCTTGACGGTGCCCGCGGTTGCGATGTGGACGGTGTCCGCGTCCACAGCGTCCGTTTGCGCGGACTCGTGGCGCATCAGGAAGTGCTCCTGGGCGGGCCGGGAGAGCAACTGACCATCCGCCACGATTCCTTCGACCGGGCGTCCTTCATGCCCGGAGTGTTGCTGGGACTGCGCAATGTGGCGTCCCACCCCGGGCTGACCGTCGGCCTGGACGGCTATTTGGATCTGGGGCTGTAGGCGCATGGGCCCGCTCTGGAAGGCATTCAAGGAGAACCGCACCAAGATCTGGGTAGGTGCCGTCACCCTGTTGCTGGTTCTCTATCTCGTGGTCACCTTCGAACGCTCGATCCTGCTGCTCAGTGACGCGAACCTGGTAGCCAAGGGAATCGGCGCTGCCTACCTGGTGCTTCCCATCATCGGAGCGTGGGCACTGATCCGCGAACTTGTCTTCGGTGCACGCACGGAGAAGATGGCCAAGGTGCTCGAAGCGGAGGGCGGGCTGCCGGTGGACAACTTGCCCCGTACACCGGGAGGCCGCATTGTGCGTGCCGCCGCGGACGCCGAGTTTGAGAAGTACCGCGTGGAGGCCGAGGCCGCCCCCGAGGACTGGCGGTCCTGGTTCCGGCTCAGCTGCGCCTACGATGCCGCCGGCGACCGAAAGCGGGCGAGGGAATCCATGCGCGACGCCGTGCGCCTCTTCCGCAGCGAGCACACCGCAGCGGAGCGGTAGCGGCTGTCGCCTCGAAGGAAACACCTTGTATTCGAATATATGTTCGAATACCATGGCTGCATGAGCGATCCTTCGAAGCGGCCGAACGGCTATCCCCATGGCCTGGACGGGCCCATGAAGGCGATGAGCCCGGGCGTCGTCGATTTCCTCTTCCGGCAGCTTGTGGCGGGGGAGCCGCCTGAAGACATGCAGTGGCGGCGCGAGGGAACCGTTCTGGGCGAGCAGCAGCCGGGAGCCGAACTCGCCAGGCGGCTTGCAGAAGCCGACCTTGAATCATTGACCCCCGTTGAATTGTTCGACTATGTGCGGGCAGCCCAACGGCTCGGGGCGTGGGCGGACCGCTTGCGGGAGGCTGCTGTTGCGCAGTATTGCGCGTCGGAGACGCCAGCGAAGCCCGGGCGCCATAGCGACGCTTCAGCCTGAGGCCTTGCTCCCATTTCGCTGAATTTGACGACAATCACGCGGGCCCCATTCTCCTAACCCGCAGCTGACAGGGTAACGTTTTTCGTATGTCTGACTCTCGTGCGAACGTTCCTGCTCTCGGTACCCTTCTGACCGCCATGGTCACCCCGTTCACCAAGGACGGCGAAGTTGACTACAAGCAGGCAGCGGAACTGGCAGTCAAGCTTGTTGACGACGGCTGCGATGGCCTGGTCGTCACCGGAACAACCGGGGAGACGTCCACGCTCACCGATGAGGAAAACCTCGGCATGTTCCGCGCAGTGAAGGAAGCTGTGGGCGGTCGCGCGGCAATCATCGCGGGCACGGGAACCAATGACACTGCCCACTCGGTGCACCTCTCCCAGGAAGCAGCGAAACTCGGCGTCGACGGCCTCTTGATCGTCACCCCGTACTACAACAAGCCGAGCCAGGCCGGCGTCCGGGCCCATTTCGAGACCATTGCGTCCGCCACTGAGCTTCCTGTCATGCTGTACGACATTCCCGGGCGCTCCTCCATCCAGATCGCGCCGGAGACCATGATCGGCCTTGCCTCCCACCCCAACATCGTTGCGGTCAAGGATGCCAAGGCCGACTTCGCCGCGGCCACCCGCGTCATGGCGGAAACCGACCTTCTTTTCTACTCGGGCGACGACGGCCTGACCCTCCAGTGGATGGCCATGGGTGCGGTGGGCCTGATTGGCGTCACCACCCACGTCGTCACCCGCCGTTTCCGTGAACTCATCGACGCCATCAACGCGAACGACCTTGGCACGGCACGCAAGATCAACTTCGAGCTCGAGCCCGTGATCCGGGCGACCATGACCCGGGTCCAAGGCGCCGTCGCCGCCAAACAAATTCTTAAATGGCAGGGAGTCCTGCCCAACTCGGTTGTCCGTTTGCCCCTCGTGGAGCCGGACGCCGCCGAGATCGCAATCATCCGCGAGGACTTGGCGGAAGCTGGAATGGACTTCACTGTCTAGAAAGATTCCGCCGGAAAGTAGCGCATTATGACCCAAACCGCCCTTCCCGGACTTGTCACCCCGCCCAAACTTCCGCAGGGAACACTCCGGATTGTGCCCCTTGGCGGGCTGGGGGAGATCGGCCGCAACATGGCCGTTTTCGAAATCAACGGCAAGATGCTCGTGGTTGACTGCGGCGTGCTCTTCCCCGAAGAGACCCAGCCGGGTGTTGACCTGATCCTGCCCGATTTCTCGTACATCGAGGACAGGCTGGATGACGTAGTTGCCATCGTCCTGACGCACGGCCACGAAGACCACATCGGCGCTGTGCCGTACCTTCTGCGCCTGCGTGCGGACCTGCCGCTGGTCGGTTCCCAGCTGACGCTTGCCCTCGTTGAGGCCAAGCTCCAGGAACACCGGATCAAGCCGTACACCCTCACAGTGGCAGAAGGGCAGGTGGAGCAGTTCGGCCCCTTCGAATGCGAATTCGTTGCCGTCAACCACTCCATTCCGGATGCCTTGGCAGTCTTCATCCGCACCGCCGGCGGCAACGTGCTGCACACGGGCGACTTCAAGATGGACCAGTTGCCCCTCGACGGGCGCATCACGGACCTGCGCCACTTCGCCCGCCTGGGTGAAGAAGGGGTGGACCTGTTCATGGCCGACTCCACCAACGCCGATGTCCCCGGCTTCACCACGGCGGAAAAGGAAATCGGCCCCACCCTGGACCGCTTGTTCGGCCAGGCCAAGAAGCGGATCATCGTCGCCTCCTTCTCCTCCCACGTGCACCGGGTGCAGCAAGTGCTCGACGCCGCCGCCAAGCATGGCCGCAATGTCGCCTTCGTGGGGCGGTCCATGGTGCGCAACATGGCTATCGCCGCGAAACTGGGCTACCTTGACGTCCCGCCGGGAATCCTCGTGGACATCAAGAACATCGACAACCTGCCAGACCACCGCGTAGTCCTCATGTCCACGGGATCCCAGGGTGAACCCATGGCGGCCCTCTCCCGGATGGCCAACGGTGACCACCGCGTGGTGGTGGGCCAGGGCGACACCGTCATTCTCGCCTCGAGCCTTATCCCGGGCAACGAGAACGCGGTCTACCGGATCATCAACGGGTTGCTCAAGCTCGGCGCCGACGTCGTCCACAAGGGCAATGCCAAAGTGCACGTCTCCGGTCACGCCGCCGCGGGCGAGCTGCTCTATTGCTACAACATCCTCAAGCCCCTGAACGCGATGCCTGTGCACGGCGAAACCCGGCACCTCATCGCCAACGGCAACCTTGCGGAGGACTCCGGTGTGCCCTCGGACCGCGTCATCCTCAGCGACAACGGCACGGTCATTGACGTCAGGGACCACAAAGCCAACGTTGTGGGCCAGGTGGAGGTCGGCTTCGTCTATGTGGACGGCTCCAGCGTGGGCGAAATCACCGACGCCGACCTCAAGGATCGCCGGATCCTCGGCGACGAGGGCTTCATCTCGGTCATCACCGTGATCAACCGGACCACCGGCAAGATCGTCTCGGGACCGGAAATCCACGCCCGCGGCGTGGCCGAGGACGATTCCGTCTTTGACGAGATCATCCCCAAGATCAACGCGGCCCTCGAAGACGCAGTGCTCCACCACGCGGACCACACCAACCACCAGCTCCAGCAAGTGGTCCGTCGGGTTATCGGCACGTGGGTCAATCGCAAGCTTCGCCGGCGCCCCATGATCATCCCGTTGGTTCTGGAAGCATAGCCCCGGAGGCCTAGCCCAGCGATACCGGCACAGGCACGCCCCGGAGTCAGTCCATGAACGGCCCGGTTCAAGCGAACCGGGCCGTTCGTGTGTCTAGCCAAGCTCGCCGCGAAGCCAAGTCCGCGGATTGTCCAACAGGGGCAACATGGTTCCTCTGCGCCCCTGAAATCCGCGGGTTTCCGGACGGCTTGGGGTAGCGTGGCCGATATGGCGACTCGTACTACCTCCGCGCCTAGAGGCAGCTCCAACAGCAAATCCGGCGGCTCGGGCAGCAGCCGGACCCCGGCTAAGAGCGGCAGGAGCGGCACAGGCGCGGCCCGCGGCAAGCAGGCCGCCGTCGTCGAACCCCAACAACCGTGGATCCTGCGTGCGCTTGCTGGTGTCTGGTTAGGAATCGGGCACGTGGTGGGTGCGGGCATCCGCCGGATCGGCGATGACGTCAGTGACCTCGATCCCGCGGACCGCCGGGACGGCGCCGCGCTTTTCAACCTGGCGCTCGGTGTCTTCATAGCAACCTTCGCCTGGTGGGGCTTCAAAGGCTGGTTCCCGGACGTTGTCTACAGCATTGTGAACGGAACCTTCGGCTGGGTATCCCTGCTTCTGCCGCTCATGCTTTTCGTCTGCGCTTTCCGGCTCTTCCGGCAGCCGTGGGACAGCCGCGGCAACAACCGCGTGGGCATCGGCTTCCTGATCATGACGTTCGCGGGCGCCGGCCTGGCCCACATTATCGGCGGCCAGCCGACTGTGGCCGACGGCTTCGACGGCCTCCGGCGCGCGGGCGGGATGCTCGGATTCCTCGCGGCGTCGCCCCTTGCCGCCATCCACCCCGCAGTCCCCGTCATCGTCTACGGCGCTTTGGCGTTCATCGCCCTCCTGATTGTCACGGCCACGCCCTTCGGCGCCATTCCCCGGCGTATCCGCGGCGCCTACGAGCACCTCATGGGCGTCGACCTGGTGGATGCCGACGCGCAGCACGGCGATTCCCACGACCGCAGCTACCTCTATGAAAACCAGGCGGACGTTGAACCGAAGAAGAAGCGCCGCAAGCGCTTCTTCGGCAAGGACCACGACGACGACGCCAGGCTTGAGGGCTATGTCGGCGACGAGGCCTTCGAACACGCAATCGTCGACGACGACGCCCCTCCTGCGAAGGGCGCGCCGTCCATCCCGCCAGGGGTGCGCAGGCCGACCCAGGCCGAAATCGCCGTCGAGAAGATCAAAGCGGCACAGGGGCTCGGAAAAGCACAAGCCGACCCGAACGCCACCGAAGCGATCCCCCTGGTCGCGCCGACCGCCGCCGTCCCGCCGGTCATCGTGCCTTCGGCACCGGTCAGCCCGCCCCCGCCCCCGACGCCGATCCCGCAGCGCACCGAACAGCTTTCGCTCGCCGGGGACGTCACCTACACGCTGCCGTCCTCGGACAACCTGACTCCGGGCTCCATTCCGAAGGAGCGCACGGAAGCGAACGACGCCGTCGTTGCCGCCCTGACGGACACGATGCAGCAGTTCAACGTGGACGCCACTGTTACCGGCTTCAGCCGCGGGCCCACCGTGACCCGCTACGAAATCGAACTTGCTCCCGGCACCAAAGTGGAGCGCGTCACGGCCTTGTCCAAAAACATCTCCTACGCCGTGGCATCGAGTGATGTCCGTATCCTCAGCCCCATCCCGGGCAAGTCGGCCATCGGCATCGAGATCCCCAACACTGACCGCGAAACCGTGTCCCTCGGCGATGTCCTGCGAAGCCAGAACGCGAGGCGGACAGACCACCCCATGGTGATGGGCGTCGGCAAGGACGTCGAGGGCGGCTACGTCGTCGCGAACCTCGCCAAGATGCCGCACTTGCTCGTGGCCGGTGCCACAGGTGCGGGTAAGTCGTCCTTCGTGAACTCCATGATCACGTCGATCCTGATGCGCGCCACACCCGATGAGGTCCGCATGGTCATGGTGGACCCCAAGCGCGTGGAACTGACCGCCTATGAGGGCGTTCCGCACTTGATCACGCCGATCATCACCAACCCCAAGAAAGCTGCCGAGGCGCTTCAGTGGGTGGTGCGCGAAATGGACGCCCGCTACGACGACCTCGCCAACTACGGCTTCAAGCACATCGACGACTTCAACAAGGCTGTCCGCGCTGGCAAGGTTGTTCCGCCGGTTGACTCCAAGCGCGTCATCAAGCCATACCCATACTTGCTGGTGATCGTGGACGAGCTAGCCGACCTCATGATGGTTGCCCCGCGCGATGTCGAAGACTCGATTGTCCGGATCACCCAGCTCGCCCGTGCTGCCGGCATCCACCTGGTCCTGGCCACCCAGCGTCCGTCCGTTGACGTCGTCACCGGCCTGATCAAGGCGAACGTCCCCTCGCGTATGGCGTTCGCCACCTCCTCCGTCACCGACTCCCGCGTGGTCCTGGACCAACCCGGCGCCGAGAAACTCATTGGCCAGGGTGACGCGCTCTTCCTGCCGATGGGCGCCTCCAAGGCGATGCGCGTGCAGGGCGCCTGGGTCACGGAGTCCGAGATCCATCGGGTGGTGGAGCACGTCAAGGGACAACTCAAGGCTGTCTACCGTGACGACGTCGCGCCCGAGGCGCAGAAGAAGCAGATCGACGACGATATTGGAGACGACCTCGAGGTCCTGCTTCAGGCCACCGAACTCGTGGTCACCACACAGTTCGGCTCCACATCGATGTTGCAGCGCAAGCTCCGGGTCGGCTTCGCCAAGGCCGGCCGCCTTATGGACCTGTTGGAGTCGCGCGGCGTCGTGGGTCCGTCCGAAGGTTCCAAGGCCCGCGATGTGCTGGTGAAGCCGGACGACCTCGCTCCCGTGCTGGCAGCCATGAAGGGGCAGGAGGCTCCGGCTACGCCCGACGCGCACACCGCGGCGCTAAGCGACAACGCGAACGCGAACATCGCCGTCGGCGGCTATGCCGAAGACCTGGTTGCCGCCGATCTCGAACGTCGCAAGCAGGTCACTGATTACCACGACGGAGCAGATGGCCTCGATGACGAGGACGACGGCGGCGAGGACGCCTGGTCACTGACCGGACGGTAGCCTAGAGGGGTGACTACATCCGACGGCAGCAAAGCCGGTTCCAGCAGCTCCGATATCTGGAACCTGCCCAACATCCTGACGATGCTCCGGATTGTCCTGGTCCCGTTCTTCGTGTGGTTCCTCCTGGAGGACAACAGCCAGCACGGCATTTGGCGCTGGGCCGCAGTGGTGGCCTTCGCAGTTGCGATCTACACGGACAAGCTCGACGGCGACATCGCCCGGAGCCGCAACCTCGTCACCAACTTCGGCAAGATCGCGGACCCCATTGCCGACAAGTTGCTGATCGGATCGGCTCTCGTTCTCCTGTCGGCGCTGGGGGAGTTGCCTTGGTGGATCACCATCCTCATCCTCGTTCGCGAATGGGGCATCACCGCCTTGCGCTTCTTCGTCATCCGCTATGGCGTGATGCCGGCCTCGCGTGGCGGGAAGCTCAAGACCGTCGTCCAGACTGTCGCCATCTTCCTTTACATCCTGCCGCTGAATTCCTTCGCGCCATGGCTCGTCAGCGTGGCCTTCTGGGTCATGATCGTCGCCCTCGCCATCACGGTGTGGACCGGCGTCGAATACGTCATCGAGGCCGCAAAGCTTCGCACGGCAGGCAAGCGCGCATGAGCGCTGCCGCGGATGAAGTGGCCGCGTCGGCGGTAGCGCTCGCCATCGAGCGGGGCATCACCGTGGCTACCGCGGAATCCCTGACCGCCGGGATGGTTGCCGCCACCCTCGCCGATACTCCAGGGGCGTCAGGCATGCTCCAGGGCGGGGTGGTCGCCTATCAGAATGCTGTCAAGGCCGGAATCCTGGGCGTGTCCGAGGAGTTGCTTGCCGCACTCGGATCCGTCGACGCCGAGGTGGCGGCAGCTATGGCCGACGGGGCCAGACGCGCGTGCGGGGCCGACGTCGGAATCTCCACAACGGGGGTTGCGGGGCCCTTGCCCCACGACGGGAAGCCGGTTGGCACCGTCTTCATTGGCGTCGCCACCCCGGGCGGGGCCGCGGCGCATTCCTACTCGTTCAGCGGCGACCGGCCGAGTATCCGGGCGCAGGCAACCGAGGCCGCATTGGAGCGCTTGTTGGAGTGCCTTGTCCATGCCGACCTACCACACGTAAAGTAGCCGGGAACAAAAACTGCGGCCCAATAGTTGTTACATTGTGTCGCCTCGGAATGGCCGGGGCGCCTAGGATGTAGAAAACAACCGGTGCACCTGCAAGGTGAACCGGACTCACGAGGGAGCAAGGCGATACAGATGGTTAAGCAGCCCGTATCCGTAAACGGCGTTGTCCGCTGGAAGGATGTGGGCTTGGCCGAGAAGGCACCGAGCGAACAGAAGGAGCGCAAAATGGTTGTACTGCGTCACGAAATTGGTGATGTCCTGCGCGATGTCCGCCAGCGTCAGGGCCGCACGCTCCGCGAAGTCTCGCACAGCGCCCGCGTTTCCCTTGGCTACCTGAGCGAAGTTGAGCGCGGCCAGAAGGAAGCATCCTCAGAGCTGCTGTCCTCTATCTGCTCCGCCCTGGACGTTCCATTGTCCGGCATGCTCCGCGAAGTCAGTGACCGGGTTGCCGTCGCCGAAGGCGTCGCTGTTCCGGACACCGTCCCGCAGGAATTCGCCCAGCGCTACGGCCGCGATCTCGACCGCGAGCTCAGCGCCGAACTGAACGACGATTTCACCCAAGGCATGCTCTCCGGAGCCCGCTAGGCGGACCCGAAATAAAGAAGGAGGACCTCCAACTGGAGGTCCTCCTTCTTTGGTCTATGTGGTTTGGTGCGGTCAGTCCTTGCCGATTCCTTCGCCGTAGGCAGCATTGAGCCGTTCAATGTAGTCGGCCAGCGTCTGGATTTCTTCCAGCGGCCACTCACCCAGGCGTTCCCGGAAAACCTGCCGGCGTGCGTCCTGGACCTGGTGCATCTTTTCTTCGCCCTTGGGCGTGAGCCGGATCGATTGTGCGCGTCCGTCCTGGGGGTCGGCTTCTTTGTAGACCATGCCGATGCTCTCAAGGAACGCGATCTGGCGGCTCACCGACGGTTTCCCGACGCCGATGCACGAGGCAAGCTCCGTCAAACGAATGGGGCCCTCTTTCCTAATGATCGTCAGCAGTCCGTAGGCTGCTGGCTCCATGTCGGGATGGACCTGGCGGGATAACTGGTGGGATAGCGATCGTGCGCGTCGCCAGAACATGCTCAGCTGGTGTTCCACCTGTTGGAGGGCGGCGTCGACGTTGTCGCCGGCCTCCACCATCTCCGGCGCGTCGTCGGGAGTGTTGCTCATGACAACCATTCTAGAGTCCGCTCCCGTGAGAGACTCTATTGGTGCGTATCAGTGACTTCTGGCGGCTGATGGACGATGAATTCGGGGCTGGCTACTCCAGGGTCCTCAGCAGCTCCCTTGTATTGGCCGGCGTCGGCGGCCGTACGGCAAACGAAGCCTTGGCAGCGGGCTACAGCCCCCGCGACGTCTGGCTTGCCCTGTGCGATGTCCAGGACGTTCCTCCGGAGCGACGGCTCGGCAGGGACATCAAGCCTGCCGACAAGGGTTCCAGCACGTTCTGAGTTCCAGTTCATGGCGGACACGCCCGCAAATTTGTTCGAATATCTGTTCGGATGAGGCTATGCTCCTATCAGAGGAAAATTGATCCTGGCGGAGCGGTTTCCGTGTCATTCGAAGCCCGTAGTTGTCCACATAGGCGAAGTCGCACACAAAATTGTCAGCGGCTCGTACTAGCGTCGGATGAGACAGGAAAACGGCCGTTCAGGCCAGTCCACAGCGAGAAAGCATCAGAGGTGTGAACCATGGCGGCAAACCAGGATCGTGAGAAGGCGCTCGAGGCGGCGCTTGCCCAGATCGACAAGCAATTCGGCAAGGGCTCCATCATGCGCTTGGGTGACGACATCCGTGCGCCTATCGAAGTCATTCCCACCGGTTCCATTGCCCTGGACGTCGCCCTTGGTATTGGCGGCCTGCCGCGCGGTCGTATCGTGGAAATCTACGGCCCGGAATCCTCGGGTAAGACCACCGTGGCACTCCATGCTGTAGCCAATGCCCAGCGCCAGGGCGGCATCGCTGCCTTCATCGACGCCGAGCACGCCCTCGATCCCGAGTACGCGGCGAAACTGGGCGTCGACACCGACGCGCTGTTGGTTTCGCAGCCGGATACAGGTGAGCAGGCCTTGGAAATCATGGATATGCTGATCGGCTCCGGCTCCTTGGATATCGTCGTGATTGACTCCGTCGCCGCCTTGGTTCCGCGTGCCGAAATCGAAGGCGAAATGGGCGACTCCCACGTCGGCCTCCAGGCCCGCCTCATGAGCCAGGCCCTGCGCAAGATCACCGGCCGGCTGAGCCAGACCAAGACGACCGCTATCTTCATCAACCAGCTCCGTGAGAAGATCGGCGTTTTCTTCGGTTCTCCCGAGACCACTACCGGTGGTAAGGCCCTGAAGTTCTACGCTTCCATCCGCATCGACGTCCGCCGCATCCAGACGCTGAAGGAAGGTGCGGATTCGGTAGGTAACCGCACCAAGGCCAAGATCGTCAAGAACAAGATGGCTCCGCCCTTCAAGATTGCCGAGTTCGACATCATCTACGGCCAGGGCATTTCCCGTGAGGGCGGCATCATCGACATGGGCGTCGAGCACGGCATCATCAAGAAGTCCGGTTCATGGTTCACCTATGACGGCGACCAGCTGGGGCAGGGCATGGAGAATTCCCGCCGCTTCCTGCGGGACAACCCGGAGCTGGCGGCAGACCTCGAGCGGCTCATCAAGGAGAAGCTTGGCGTCGGAGTAGTCAAGCCTGCCGAAGCCGAAAAATCTCCGAAGCTGAAGGCCGTTGACGGCTAAGCGCCAGGGCCGCTCCCGTTCCTCAAGTTCTTCCCGGTCGTGGGGTCCGTCTGCGGATTCGTCCGTGGCGGCGGACCCCGAGGCCAATCCGGAATCGGTAGCCCGGGCCATTGTTTTGCGCCAACTGACCAACTCGCCCAAGAGCAGGCTTCAGCTTGCACGCAAACTGGCTGAGCGGAATGTGCCGGAAGATGTAGCCGAAGCCGTGTTGGACCGCTTCGAGGAAGTCCGGCTCATTGATGACGCCGACTTCGCCGAGATGTGGGTCCGCAGCCGTTCCCAGTCGAGGAAACTCGCCCGGGGTGCGTTGAGGCGCGAATTGGCGGACAAAGGCATCGACACCGAAACCGCAGAGCAGGCACTGGCGCAAGTGAGCGATGAGGACGAGCTGAGTGCGGCCAGGGACCTGGTCGCGCGCCGTTTGAGGTCCGGCACGGACCTTTCCGACAGGACCGAGCGGGACAAGCAAACCCGGCGGCTCGCGTCGATGCTTGCCCGCAAGGGCTACCAGCCATCGGCGGCGTTCCGGATTGTTGGCGAGGTCCTGGACGAAGCCTTGGCGGGGGAACCGGAGTCCTACCGTACCGGGCCGGAGTCACACAGTATCGGGTCACGCGGTGGTCCGGACCCGGACGACTTCGGCTAAGCTGCGCTGCCTGGGAAACTGAGAGCTGCCTGTGAGTATTGCCCCGGGCAGCGGGGTTGGGTGGCTTCTTGATGGTCGTCGGCTAAGGTTCTTGACTAGTGTTCCGAGTCGGGAAGCAGGTCAGATCCAATGCATCCGTTGTCGTTACGGCTTTCGGCAATCATTGTTCCCTTGCTCGTCGCGTCGCTTCTCCAGGCAGGCCCGGCCTCCGCAGACGATGATGCGCCGCCGTCGGGCTATCCCAGTTGGGCAGAGGTACAGCAGGCCCAGGGGAACGAAGCTGCCGCAAGCGCCGAAGTGGACCGTATCAACCAGTTATTGGCCGGCCTCCAGCAGAAGTCCGGAGAACTCGGCGCGGCAGCCATCAAAGCGGGAACCGAGTACGCGAAGGCCCATGACGCGCTGCAGCATCAGCAGGCAGTCACCCAGAAACTGGCTGAGGCGTCCCGACAGGCCAAGGCAAAAGCCGATTCATTGAGGAAGGCCACTTCCTCCCTGGTGGTCAAGGCATACGAGTCGGGCGGCTTCGATCCCGGGCCGTGGTCCCTCGCGAACGCCGCCATCGCACCAGACAACATTCAGAATTTCGCCTTGCTGAACAGGGTTCTGGATCGTACTGCGAAGCTCCACGATGATGCCCTGAGCGCGTCCCAGGCATCCGCTGCCGCGACCGCCCAGGAACAAGCTGCCCGCGACGTCATGGCCCAATTGGACAGCGACGCCGCGGCAAAGGCGCAGGCCGCAGAATCTGCCAGGCGTGCTGCCGAAGACAGCGTTGCCGCCACGGACGGCCAGCGAAAGACCATGGTCGCCCAGCTCGCGTCCTTGACGTCCACTTCTGCCGCAGTTGCGCAGAAATACCAAGAAGGCCAAGTGGCGCTTGCCGCCTATCAGGCCGCCCAGGAAGCCAAGAGGGAAGCGGCGCAGCGCCAAGCGGAAACCGCTGCGGCGGCCGCCGCGGCGGCAGCTGCCAGTAACCAGCCAGTCGTCCAGCCGCCGATCAGCAGCGGCGGTGGCGGCGGCTTCGGAGGCGGGGGAGGCGGCGGGGGTAACGTCGTGAACGACCCCGCAGGTGCACGACAATATGCGTCATCCCGCCTCGGCGCCTACGGCTGGGGCCAGGACCAAATGCAGTGCTTGTCCCTGCTGTGGACCCAGGAATCAAGCTGGATGACGGATGCCACCAATCCCAGCAGCGGTGCCTACGGCGTTGCGCAGGCGCTGCCGCCGGACAAGTACTATTCGGCAGGCAGCGACTGGCTCAGCAACTACCGGACCCAGATCGATTGGGGCCTCGGCTATATCCGCGACCGTTACGGTTCCCCCTGCAACGCTTGGCAGCATGAGATGGGCTTCAACTGGTACTAGTCCGAGGGGCTACCCTAGATTGGTGAGTTCCCCTTCCGCAGCACCAGCACCAGCCTCCATCCAGCAGCCCACTCCGGCCCCTGTCATCGATCCGGCACCCGAGTTCGGGGCGAAGCGCACCTACCAGGTCCGCACCTTCGGTTGCCAGATGAATGTCCATGACTCCGAGCGCATGGCAGGACTCCTGGAGGATGCAGGATATGTGCCCTTCGACGGCGGTGTCGCCGACGTCGTGGTCTTCAACACTTGCGCCGTCCGTGAGAACGCCGACAACAAGCTTTACGGCAACCTTGGCGAACTCAAGCAGGTCAAGGCCGCCCATCCGGGCATGCAGATAGCCGTGGGCGGGTGCCTGGCGCAGAAGGACCGCGAAACCATCGTGCGCAAGGCCCCGTGGGTGGATGCCGTGTTCGGGACCCACAATGTGGGTGCGCTGCCGGCGTTGCTGGACAGGGCCCGCCACAACAACGAGGCGCAGCTTGAAATCCTGGAGTCGCTGGACGTCTTCCCGTCTACTTTGCCCACCAAGCGTGACTCCGTGTACTCGGGCTGGGTCTCCATCTCCGTCGGGTGCAACAACACCTGCACCTTCTGCATTGTGCCGTCGCTCCGCGGCAAGGAGAAGGACCGCCGTCCCGGCGAGATCCTTGCCGAAATCCAAGCGTTGGTGGACGACGGCGCAGTCGAGGTCACCCTGCTCGGCCAGAACGTGAATTCCTACGGCGTCGAATTCGGGGACCGTATGGCCTTCTCCAAGCTGCTGCGCGCCTGCGGTGACATTGACGGCCTCGAGCGGGTCCGCTTCACGAGCCCGCACCCGGCTGCCTTCACCGACGACGTCATCGACGCGATGGCCGAGACCGCCAATGTCATGCCGCAGTTGCACATGCCTCTCCAGTCCGGCTCGGACAAGGTCCTCAAGGACATGCGCCGCTCCTACCGCTCTACCAAGTTCCTGGGGATCCTGGACAAGGTCCGTGACAAGATTCCCCACGCCGCGATCACCACCGATATCATCGTGGGCTTCCCCGGCGAGACGGAAGAGGACTTCCAGGCCACGCTCGACGTCGTCGAGAAGTCACGCTTCGCCTCAGCCTTCACTTTCCAGTACTCCAAGCGCCCGGGCACCCCGGCCGCGGACCTTCCGGACCAGCTGCCCAAGGCCGTTGTCCAGGAACGCTACGAGCGGCTGACCGCCCTCCAGGACCGCATCGCGGCCGAGGAGAACGCGAAACAGCTCGGACGCCGGGTTGAACTCCTTGTCACGGCGCAGTCCGGCCGCAAGGCCGAGGAAACGCATCGCTTGTCCGGTCGCTCCCAGGACCAGCGGCTGGTCCACTTCTCCGTGCCCGAAGGCGCTGAGACCCCACGCCCCGGAGACTTCGTCACCGTGACGATCACCGAGGCAGCTGCCTTCCACCTCGTTTCAGATCCGGCGACGACGGCGGACTACAGCCTGAGGCGCTCCCGTGCCGGCGACGCGTGGGACCGCTCGCAGGCCGATTCCTGCGGCGCTCCGGCACCGACTGCCGCAGGGACCGGGTCCGGCGGCCTGAAGGCCGTCTCCCTCGGCATGCCGTCGCTCCCCGTGCGACGCGGCTAGCCCGACATGGCTGCAGCACCACCGGCCGGATCAGCTGATCCGAAGCCACCCGTGATCGCCGTCGTCGGGCCCACAGGGTCCGGCAAGTCCGATCTCGGCGTCGCCCTCGCCCTTGCGCTCGACGGCGAGGTCATCAACGCCGATGCCATGCAGTTCTACCGGGGCATGGACATCGGCACGGCCAAGATCAGCGTCGCCGAACGCAGGGGAGTACCCCACCACCTCCTCGACACGATGGATGTCACCGAGGAAGCCAGCGTCTCCGCTTTCCAGGCCGACTGCCGGGCCGCCATCCGTGATATCCATAGCCGCGGGAAGCGTGCCATCCTGGTGGGCGGCTCCGGCCTCTACGTTCGGGCAGCGTTGGATGTCCTGGAGTTTCCTGGCACGGACTCCGACGTACGGCGGCGGCTGGAGGAGGAGCACGAAACATCCGGTCTTCCAGCCCTCCAGGAACGACTCCAACATGTCGACCCCGTTTCGGCGGCCAGGCTCGGCGACGCCCGCCGCGTCATCCGCGCGCTGGAGGTTTTCGAGCTCACCGGCCGCCCGTTCAGCTCCTTCATGCCGCAGCGCGAGTACTTCCAGCCGGCCGTGCAGATAGGGCTCGACGTCGACCGTGGAGTACTCCGCGAGCGTTTGGCCGAGCGCGTTCTGGGGATGGTGGACGCGGGACTTCTTGAAGAGGTCGCCCGATTGGACGCCGCCGGACTGCGACAAGGCAAGACGGCATCGCGGGCTCTCGGATACGCCCAGTTCCTTAGGGTCCTCGATGGCGAATCCGACACGGCTACCGCGGCCGAAGAAACCATCGTGGCCACCCGGCAATTCGCCCGGCGCCAGCTCACCTGGTTCCGGGCCGACCCTCGAATCCACTGGCTTGACTGGCAGGATCCGGATTTGGTGGCCAAAGCAGCAGAAATCTGCGCGAGCCCGGCGTCGGTGATTTAGGCGCAACCCTTAGTGCAGGTAGCCTTGAGCCATGGATGAAACCCTTGCATTTTCCGCCCCGCAGCCTACCGCTGCCGGCGGTTCCGTACCCGCCTCCGGTCTTCACGGATTGGCCTTCTCCAAGGGGCACGGAACGGGCAACGACTTCGTCCTCATTGCGGACCCCGAAGACGCGCACCAGATCTCTCCGGAGCAGGTGGCAGCCCTCTGTGACCGCCACCTGGGCGTCGGCGGGGACGGGCTCATCCGAGCCGTCCCTTCACGGTTCCTGCCCGAAGGCGTCCAGCTACTTGAAGCAGATTCCGATGCCGAGTGGTTCATGGACTACCGGAACGGCGACGGCTCGCTGTCCGAAATGTGCGGCAACGGTGTCCGCGTCTTCGTCCAATTCCTCATCGAGCAGGGTCTTGTCACGCTCAACGCCGGTGAATCCCTGACCATCGGGACGCGCGGCGGCATCAAGAAGATCGTCCGGACCTCTGAGGGATATGCGGTGGACATGGGTCCGTGGGAGTTCATTTTCCCCAAGGATGCCACCAGTAAAGCAATGGACTCCCTCGTCAGCGCCGACGGACTGGAAGTCGCCCGCCCAGCCCTTTCTGTCAGCATGGGCAATCCGCACACTGTGGTGGCATTGGCCGAGCTTTCAGAGCTCAAATCCACGCAGCTCTTCAAGGCGCCCGTCGTCGATCCCAAGCCAGCCAACGGCACCAACGTCGAATTCGTGGTTCCTGCGGAGCCCCTCGTCCACGAAGGCGTCGGAAACATCACGATGCGCGTCCACGAACGCGGCGTCGGTGAGACCCAATCGTGCGGCACCGGCGCCTGCGCGGCCGCCGTCGCGATCCGCCACTGGGCCGGCGAAGGCGCACCCGACACGTGGCGCGTCAAGGTGCCGGGCGGCGTCGTCGGCGTGCGGTTCTTCCCTGGAGAAAGCGGCCGCGAACACGTTGAGCTCAGCGGGCCCGCCGTGATTGTCGCTAGCGGGACGCTTTCCTGATCCGCAGGATGCGGAACGATTTCGACGTGCTCTCCCGGGACACCGAGAAGGAACCGTCGAGGGTCTCGGCCAGCCAGCGCTGAAGCGAGTCCGCTCCGAGGTTTTTCTGCACCACGAGCCACGCGTTTCCGCCCGGGGCAAGCCGTGGCAGCCACGTGAGCAGCAGCTCGTGGAGTCCATCCTTGCCGATGCGGATGGGCGGGTTGGACCAGATGGTGTCGAACGTCACGGCCGGGTCGACGTCGTCGGGCAGGCTCGCGGTGACATTCCCGAGCTCCAGCAGGGCCGCGTTCTCGTTCGTCAAGGTGACGCAGCGCTCGTTGACATCCACGGCGTGGACGCGTGCGTGCGGAGCCATGAGCCCCATGGTCAACGCAATGGGACCCCAGCCGCAGCCGATGTCCAGCAGGTTTCCCTGCGGCGCCGGCGGTGGAACCTCGGAGAGAAGGATTGCGGTTCCCTTGTCGATCCCGTCGGGGCTGAAGATGCCGCCCGAGGTCTGGAGCCGGCGGGTCGCGCCGGCCAGTTCCACCGTGAGGGGCTTGCGGGTGAACGGCCCCGCGGGCTGTGCGCTGAAATAGTGAGCAGACTCCATAGCTTGCCAGATTAGTGGCCAGCAGCGGGCAAGGGAAACCGCGGGTCGGCAAGGCTGAACTTGACGGGGTCTGATAGTCTGATGCGCATGTTCTTGATCTTTGAGTAGCTGGCACCGCCCGCGACGTAGGCCTGCCTCATGTGCAGCGCCATTCCGCCTTGGCATGTCCGTTCCAGTCGTTGCTCCCTGACGTCTGGACACTCAGCAGATCGTCCCCTCCCCATCCCGGGATCTGTGCACGCAATCCGCGCAGCCCGTCCCGGATGGAGACCCCAGACAGTCAGCAGAGCCTTGCCAGGCATCAGCCCTGCGCGAATTCCGCGCCACAAGAGACGAATCGGCACTATTCTGGAAGTGCCGAACCCCCTAAAGGAGACCATGACCACGCAGAAGAACACCGGACCCGATTCCGACGCCCAGGACATGAGTCCTGAAGAAATCCAGGCTGTCATCGACCGGATTCTCTCCAAGGACGCACCTGCCATAGTTCAGGACCGCGACGAACCGAGGGGCGTGTTTGGCAAGGCCCAGGCGATCTCCCGCCTGGACGAAGAACACAGCATCTACGACGGCGATCAAGAGGATCTGGCCGAGCGCCGGGCCTTGCGCCGTACTGCGGGCCTGTCCACGGAACTTGAAGATGTCACCGAGGTCGAATACCGGCAGTTGCGCCTTGAGCGCGTGGTGCTGGCAGGCCTCTGGACCGAAGGCACCTTGGCCGACGCCGAGAATTCCCTGCGGGAACTTGCCGCCCTGGCCGAAACGGCCGGCTCGGAAGTCCTGGATGGCATTGTCCAGCGCCGCATGAAGCCGGACCCCGGCACGTTCCTTGGCTCGGGCAAAGCCATGGAGCTCAAGGACATCGTGATGTCCACCGGCGCGGACACCGTGGTGGTCGACGCCGAACTGGCGCCGTCCCAGCGGCGCGGCCTTGAGGACATCGTCAAGGTCAAGGTGGTGGACCGCACCACGTTGATCCTCGACATCTTCGCGCAGCACGCCAAGAGCCGGGAGGGCAAGGCCCAGGTTGAGCTGGCACAGCTCGAATACCTGTTGCCGCGCCTGCGTGGCTGGGGCGATTCCATGTCCCGCCAGGCCGGTGGCCAGGTGGGTGGTGCCGGTGCCGGCATGGGTTCCCGTGGTCCTGGTGAAACCAAGATCGAACTGGACCGCCGTCGAATCCGCACCCGCATGGCCAAGCTACGGCGCGAAATCGCCGCGATGAAGCCATCGCGCGAGACCAAGCGGGCCAACCGCCGTCGTAATGCCGTTCCTTCGGTTGCCATCGCCGGTTACACGAACGCCGGAAAGTCGTCGCTGCTCAACCGCCTGACGGATGCCGGTGTCCTCGTGGAGAACGCGTTGTTCGCCACCTTGGATCCCACGGTGCGCAAGGCCCAGACCCCCGACGGGATCGGCTACACGCTCTCGGACACCGTCGGCTTCGTGCGTTCGCTGCCCACCCAGCTCGTGGAGGCTTTCCGCTCCACGCTGGAAGAGGTGGCCGACGCCGATCTGATCCTCCACGTGGTGGACGTTTCGCATCCCGATCCGGAAGGCCAGATCGCGGCAGTCCGCACGGTGTTCAGCGAAGTGGATGCCCGCAAGATCCCGGAAATCATTGTCCTGAACAAGGCGGACGCCGCGGATCCGTTTGTCATTGAGCGGCTCAAGCAGAAAGAGCCCCGCCACGTCGTCGTGTCCACGCGCACAGGGCAGGGCATTGCCGAACTCCTTGGATCCATCAGCGAGGCTATTCCGCGTCCCGGTGTGCGCCTTGAGGTTCTGATTCCGTACAACCGGGGCGAGCTCATCAACAAGCTGCACAACACCGACGCCGAAATCCTCAGCCTTGAGCATGAGGAGGAAGGCACCCGCGTGGTGGCCATGGTCCACGAGAACCTGGCTGCCGAGTTGGAGTCGTTCGTCAGCAATGGTTGATCCAGAGGCGGGGGAGCGCGGCGAAACCGTGGGGGAACGGACCGCCCTCGAACTCCTGGACAAAGCCGTTGCCGGTATGGGCGGGCAAAACCGCACGGGCCAACACCAGATGGCACGGCAGGTGGCGCGGGCGATCGAGACCGGCGAACACCTCCTGGTTCAGGCGGGCACGGGCACGGGCAAGTCCCTCGCGTACTTGATTCCGCTGATTGCGCACGCGATGGAGTGCAACAAGCCCACCCTCGTGTCCACGGCCACCCTCGCCCTGCAGACGCAGATCGTGGGCCGGGACTTGCCCAGGCTCCTGGAAACCATCAATCCGGAGCTGGAGCGCCCGGTCAGCATCGCCCTGGTCAAGGGCCGGGCCAACTATGTGTGCCGGCACAAGCTGGAGGGCGGTTTCCCCAGCGAGGAGCCTGCCGAGGGGCAGTTGTTCTCCCTCGGCGAGGACACCAGCGTTCCGCACCTCGCCGCAGCCATCGGCGGGCCTGCCTCGCAGCTCGGCAAGGAAGTCCTGCGGCTGCGCGAGTGGGCCGGGAAGACCACGACGGGGGACCGGGACGAACTCATGCCGGGCGTGACGGACCGGGCCTGGCGCCAGGTATCCGTCACGTCAATGGAGTGCCTCGGGGCCCAGAAGTGTCCGATGGCGGAGGAGTGCTTCAGCGAGCTCGCGCGCCACCGTGCCGCGGAGTCCGACGTCGTGGTCACCAACCACGCGATGCTTGCCGTCAGCGCCTTCGAAGGCCTGGCCGTGCTGCCCGAATACGACGTTGTCGTGGTGGACGAGGCCCACGAACTCCAGGACCGCGTGACGGGTGCCGTGTCCGGACAGCTGTCCGTGGCGATGATCCACGCCGCAGCCTCGAGCGCCCGCAAACACACGGCCATCACCGTGGACGCGCTGAACGCGGCCGCCGACCGCTTGGAACTCGTAATCATCGGTGCGCCGTCCGGCCTCCTGCCCAACGGGCTCAACGATGAACAACTTGATTGCGTGGACCAGCTCCGGGAAGCCTGCCGTGCGGCGCTTTCCGATTCGAAGGGGGATTCCTCCAACGCGGTCGACGGCGGACGCCAGCTCGCGCGCTCACGGTTGATGCTGATCCTCGAGCTGTGCGAACGGCTGCTCTCCGCACGGGAAAACAGGGAAGTCGTGTGGCTCTCCCGGAACAGTACCTTCGATCCGCAGCAGGGCTACACCGCGCCCGACGAGGACTCGCCCGCGCTCATCAACATCGCGCCCCTCAGCGTTGCCGGACGCCTCCGGGAAGGGCTCTTCGCGGGCCACACCGTGGTCTTGACCTCTGCCACTTTGGCTATCGGCTCCGCATTCGAGGCCACCGCCGGGGGGCTGGGCCTGACTGGCCAGGGCGCCCCCAGCTGGACGGGCGTGGATGTAGGCTCGCCCTTCGACTACCCGAAGCAGGGCATGCTGTACGTCGCCAAGCACCTGCCCAAGCCGGGGCGCGGCACTTCGCCCGAAGCGCTTGACGAACTTGAAGAGCTCATCAGGGCCTCGCACGGCGGGGCTTTGTGCCTCTTCTCGTCCCGACGCGCAGCCGAGGACGCCGCGGAAGCGATGCGGTCGCGCCTGGACGTGGACATCCTGTGCCAAGGCGAATCGACCATGGCCGCGTTGGTCAGGCAGTTTGCCGAGGAGGAAGACACGTGCCTGTTCGGCACGATGTCCCTCTGGCAAGGCGTTGACGTTCCAGGCGGCTCATGCCGGCTGGTAGTGATTGACCGGATCCCGTTCCCTCGTCCGGACGATCCCCTGATGACGGCACGGTCCCGCGCGGTGGCGCAGGCCGGAGGCAATGGTTTCATGGCCGTGTCTGCCACGCACGCGGCTATCCGGCTGGCACAAGGGGCGGGCCGCCTCATCCGCTCAACGGGGGACAAGGGCGTGGTGGCAGTACTGGATTCACGGCTTTCGACCGAGCGCTACGGCAACTTCCTCCGGGCAGCGTTGCCGCCCTTCTGGCCCACCACGGACCGTTCAGTAGTGCTGGGTGCGCTCGAACGGCTTTACGCCGAGTCGGCTTGAAGAGACCGCATCAGCAAGCAGCGGTCTCAGGCCCGCGAATCCGGCGCTTGTTTCCGACCCCGGAGCCGGTTGGCCCGGAGTTGGAAACAAGCCCCAGTGGTGGTCATCCGTCGTGCCAGTGCGAGGGCACTTCCAGATTCGAGGGCAGCAGAGTTGCGCGACTGCCTCTGGCGGCGTTGAGCTGCGGCTGGGTTAGATACATTGACTTGGATAGATCAGTGCGTTCAAGCCGTGCATCCCTGAGGTCTGCGCCGAGCAGATCGGCCCCCGATAAGTCACTGTCCCGCAGATCCGCGGCAATCAGGTAGGCCCCTCTGAGGTTTGCCCCGCATAACCGGCGGGACCTGAGATTTTTGCCCATCAGATCAGCTCCCGGCTTCAGCGCGGAATCAAGATGATCGCCTCCGGCGGCGAAGTAGGAGGCCCGTACTTCTTCGCTGACTTCCATGAGCGTTGACCTCACCTGGGAGTGAAGTTCTTGAATGTCCAGTGAAAGCAGGTCCGGCAGCTCGCCGCCGACTGCCTGTTCGATCGTGTTCCGGAGCTGTATCGCACGATGTGAGGAGTCGGGATCGAAAGTTCGTGCCTGTGCGTCAGCCAGGTACCAAAGCATCTCATGAAGCCGTCTGGCGGCTTTGAATGCCGAAAACATCTCGTCTTTTATATCAGGGTACGCAAGCCAGCTCTTTCCGGCGAAGAACCCTTGCGATACGTTCTGGCCGGCCCCGAAGCAGTCAAAGACCGTGCAGCCACGAAAGCCTCTTGGGCGCAGGCTGTCGTGGATTGTGCAGGAGAAGTCAGCTGCAAGGTTTTGGCACGGAGAGCCTGCGGGTTTGTCGAGTGCGAAATCTGCAGAGCGGGAGAACCCGAACGCTGTGCAGCAGAGGGCAAAGCAGTTTCCGCAGTCAGGGCGCAGGGATTGCCGGTCGAGGGAAGGTGATGAGGGTTCGGTATGGTTCGCTGACGTTGTTTGCATGTGATCTTCCAGGAGTGAGTTCGGTGGGGGCCGGTGAGCAGGGGAAGTCCATATGGAGTTCCCCTCGCGGGCGCACGGAATCACTGCTCGCTAAGGAGCGGCCTGGAATCGCTGAAAGGCCTGTGGGTCACAGAGAAAAATGAAGTATCACTGGCAGCAGAATACCTGACTACCACCACCGGCGGAGAGGCGGCAGGCCACGGGCCCAGTGCCGTCAAAGCTACCGCGCCGTCAAAGCTAACGCGGACTAAAGCGAGCGCAGGACCGAGACGACTTTGCCCATGATGGTGGCATGGTCGCCCAGGATGGGCTCGTACTGCGTGTTCTGGGGGAGCAGCCACGTGTGGCCGTCGCGCTGCCGGAAGGTCTTGACGGTGGCTTCGTCGTCCAGGAGTGCGGCCACGATGTCGCCGTTGAGTGCGTCGTTCTGCCGCCGTACCACCACCCAGTCTCCATCGCAGATAGCGGCGTCGATCATGGAATCTCCGGCGACCTTCAGCATGAAGAGCTCGCCATGTCCTACCAACTGCCGGGGCAGCGGCAGGACGTCTTCAACGGTCTGGTCCGCCAGGATGGGTCCACCGGCGGCAATGCGCCCTACAAGGGGAACCATGGCCGTGTCACTGGCACTCGCGAGCTCTGTGACGGCCAGGCCGCCGGCGCTACGGAGTTTCGCCGGCGCTTCAACGCCGGGGATGACGGAGCCGCCGTCAAGGGTCAACGGCATGAGGACTTCCATTGCGCGAGGGCGCTTGGGATCGCGGCGAAGATAGCCGAGCTTCTCGAGCTGTGACAACTGGTGCGTGACGCTGGACAAGCTGGCCAAGCCAACGGTGTCCCCGATCTCGCGCATCGACGGCGGATAACCGTGATCGTTCACTGAACGTTGGATGGTCTCCAGGATTTTCTTCTGGCGGACGGTCAGGCTCTTGGGGGCCTTTTGCGGCTGTTGGCTCCGCGCCGAGGCCGACCCGCTGCCAGTGGCTTTCGCTGCCATGTTCGCCAACGCCCTTCCGTTCCACCCGTGCGGCCCTGAGGCGCTTGCCGGGACTAGCGGCCTGAAATGTCAGACCCTCCTGTTGCACTGATTCAGTGCTCGTTCCTTCACTCAAACGTAGGGCAGGCGCAGGCGTTTATCAAACATTTGTTCTAGCGAGTCTCGACATCGTTCGTTGATAAGTGCTAAAAATGTCGTAGCAAAGTTCGAATATGTGTTCTATAAAAGTGATGCAGGCTCCGGTTGTTCGTTCGAATCGTTCGAAGACAACAACGAACAACCGTCCTGCAAGCACTGACTGAAGGCAAGAATTGGCAGCCGCAACCAGGGATTCCGGGACGCGGCATTGTTCAGAAGGGCTCAGCTCATGTCCGCAATCACCATCACCCACACGCCCGGCCGCAAGGCGGCACTTGGACGGCTCCGCCTGACCCGCCGGGGCCGCATGGTCTTCTTCGGCTTCCCGGCAATGCTCCTGGTTGCAGCCCTGCTGAGCCTGGCGGGATTCCTGAATTCGCCGGCCAAGGCTGCTGATTCCACCGCGGAGCTGCAGCCCACCTCCAGTACGAGCGTCACGGTACAAGTGGGCCAGTCTTTGTGGGGGATTGCGGGAATTGCCGCACCGTCCCGGGATCCGCGCGACGTTGTGGCCGAGATTATCCAGCTGAACAACCTCCAGGACGGCCATATCGTGCCAGGCCAGCAACTGTTCATTCCTGCCACTTAGCAGCAACGTTGACCGGGTTGCATGTGCCTGAAACGGTCCCCGGGCCGTCACAGTTTCAGGGCATCCGCCGCTGCACCTTAAACTGTCATGGTGAGTGAGCAGCTTGAACGACTTGACCGACTTCCCCTCCGGACCAACCTCCGCGGCCTGAGCCCGTATGGCGCGCCGCAGCTTGATGTTCCGATTTTGCTCAACGTCAACGAAAACACTCATGGCGTACCAGCTGATGTCCAGGCGGCCATCACCGAAGCTGTCGCGGCGGCCGCCGTCGGACTGAACCGCTATCCGGATCGCGAGTTCACCGAACTGCGCGAGGCCCTCGCGGAATACCTCGGCCACGACCTTGCGGCCGAGAACATCTGGGCAGCCAACGGCTCCAATGAAGTGTTGCAGCAGATCCTCCAGGCTTTCGGTGGCCCCGGCCGGACCGCGCTCGGTTTCCCGCCCACGTACTCCATGTACCCCCTGCTGGCCAGCGGAACCGACACCGCGTACATCGCGGGAGTCCGCGCTGAAGACTATGGACTTGATGCAACCTCGGCCGCCGCGCAGGTCCGCGAGCTCAAGCCGAATGTCGTGTTCCTCTGCTCTCCGAACAACCCCACCGGCACCGGACTCGGCCTCGACGTTGTCGAAGCCGTCTACGAAGCCGGCGAGGCGAGCCAGACAATGGTGATCGTGGACGAGGCCTACCACGAGTTCGCCCACGACAACACGCCAAGCGCATTGACGCTCCTCCCCGGCCGGGAGCGCCTTATTGTCTCCCGCACCATGAGCAAGGCGTTCGCCCTTGCCGGTGCACGCATCGGCTACATGGCAGCTGCCCCCGAGGTCGCCGATGCGATCCGCTTGGTCCGCCTTCCGTACCACCTCTCCGCCATCACGCAGGCAACCGCGCTGGCGGCCCTCCGGCACCGCGAAGCCCTCATGGCCGACGTCGAAGACATCAAGGTCCAACGAGATCGCATTGTCAGCGAGTTGACCCGGATGGGCTTCAAGCCGGCCGCCTCGGATTCGAACTATGTGTTCTTCGGCGGAATCGACAACCCCCACGCCCTGTGGCAAGGCCTGCTGGAGCGCGGAGTCCTGATCCGCGACGTCGGCATACCAGGCCACCTCCGGGTCACGGCCGGCACGGAGCCGGAGACCACGGCCTTCCTTGAGGCGCTTGAAGCCTTGCTGGACGGCCAGGCCTCCACACCGGCCTAGACTTGGACAAGCCCCACCACTCCTTCCTCCTAAGGACATATCAATGAGCGAAAACGGCGCCAGCACGGCGGCCGCCCGGACAGCACGCATGGAACGCACCACAAGCGAGTCCTCCGTCCTGGTTGAAATCAACCTCGACGGCACGGGAGTCTCGGATATCAGCACCTCGGTGCCGTTCTATGACCACATGCTGACGGCGCTCTGCAAGCATTCGCTCATCGACATGACCGTCAAGGCGACGGGGGACACCCACATCGACGCCCACCACACCGTGGAGGACGTGGCCATCACCTTCGGCGAGGTCTTGCGCACCGCCCTGGGTAACAAAGCGGGCATCCGTCGCTTCGGCGAGGCCACAGTTCCGTTGGATGAAGCGTTGGCCCACGCCGTCGTCGACGTCTCCGGACGCCCCTATCTGGTTCACGGCGGTGAGCCCGCCGGCCAGGAATACCACCTGATCGGTGGACACTTCACCGGTTCGCTGACCCGTCACGTCTTTGAGGCCATCACACTGCACGCCGGCATCTGCCTCCACATGAATGTCCTGGCCGGCCGGGATCCGCACCACATCGTGGAGGCACAGTTCAAGGCATTCGCCCGTGCACTGCGTTCCGCCGTTGAGTCGGATCCCCGCGTCGAAGGCATTCCGTCCACCAAGGGTGCCTTGTGAGTACGCACATCCTCAAGGATGGCGCTGTGGTGGATCCGAAGGCTGCCGGCCGCATCGTTTCGCCTGAGGGTAAGCCGACCGTGACCGTCCTTGATTATGGCTCGGGCAATGTCCGCTCGGCGGTCCGGGCGCTTGAGCGTGCCGGCGCGGCAGTCACTTTGAGCGCCAAGCCAGAAGATGTCCTGAACGCCGACGGGCTCCTGGTGCCCGGCGTCGGCGCCTTCGAAACAGTGATGCGCGAACTCAAGGCAGTCGACGCCATCCGGATGATCGGCCGCCGTGTTGCCGGGGGCAGGCCCGTCCTGGGTATCTGTGTCGGGCTCCAGGTGCTGTTCGAGGCCGGAGTGGAGCACGGAACCGAGGCCGAAGGGATGGGCGAGTGGCCGGGCAAGGTGGAGCTCCTCCCCGCGCCCGTTGTCCCGCACATGGGCTGGAACACCGTGGACGTGCCGGAAGGCTCAAAGCTGTTCGCCGGCGTCGAGCACGAACGCTTCTATTTCGTGCACTCGTACGGCGTGCAGAAGTGGGAATTCGATGTCGTCCAGCCCCGCATGGCTCCGCCGAAGGTGACCTGGTCCGAACACGGCGCCCCCTTCATTGCCGCCGTGGAAAACGGACCGTTGTGCGCCACGCAATTCCACCCCGAGAAGTCGGGCGACGCCGGAGCGCGGCTCCTGCGAAACTGGGTTGAGGGCTTGCGACCGCAGGCAAAACCCCAGCCGCAGGCGAGCGAAGCCGGAGGCGCTGCCTAGTATGTGGTCCGTTATCCTCATGGGCACCGCCGGGCTGCTGGTTGGCGGAGGAATCTCCTTCCACCAGCAGAAGCGTCCCGCCTGGGTCTCCATTTCGTTCTACGTACTCGCTGGCTTGGCATTGCTGGCCGCCTACCTCTTGACCCTGCCTGCCAAATAACTGCGCCTGCCAAATAACTTGCCGGGCAATTGACGCCCGTCCCCACAACACCGAGGACTTCAATGACCACCGCCTCCGAACTGCCTGTTCTGGAACTCCTGCCCGCCGTCGACATCGTGGACGGCCAGGCCGTCCGCCTCCTTCAGGGAGAAGCCGGCTCCGAGACCAGCTACGGCACCCCGCTCGAAGCAGCACTTAACTGGCAGAACGCCGGAGCCGAGTGGGTGCACATGGTGGACCTGGACGCAGCGTTCGGCCGCGGCAACAACGCCGACCTCATCAGCGAGGTCGTCTCGCAGCTGAACGTCAAGGTGGAGCTGTCCGGCGGATTGCGCGACGACGAATCCCTCGAGCGCGCGCTTGAGCTCGGCGTCGCCCGCGTGAACCTCGGTACCGCCGCGTTGGAGAACCCGGAATGGACCCGCCGGGCCATCGACCGCTTCGGTGACAAGATCGCCGTCGGGCTCGACGTCCGCGGCACAACGCTCGCGGGCCGGGGCTGGACCAAGGAGGGCGGGGATCTCTGGGAGGTCCTGGCCCGCCTTGAGGACGCCGGCTGCGCCCGCTACGTGGTCACCGACGTCACGAAGGACGGAACCCTGCAGGGACCCAACGTCGAGCTGTTGCGCCAGATGGTCGAAAAGACCGGCAAGCCTGTCGTTGCATCGGGCGGCATCTCCAGCCTCGAAGATTTGCGCGTCCTGCGGGAACTCGTACCGCTCGGGGTCGAAGGAGCGATCGTCGGCAAGGCGCTGTACGCCGGTGCTTTCACGCTCCCGGAAGCCCTGGACGTCGCCGGCCGCCGCTGATGTCGCAGGATCCACAGTCCCCGGCTGCCCACAAGGCTTCGACTCCGGCCCCACGGCAGTTGCCTGGGCACATCGCGGCAGCCCTGGCAGGTGCGGGGGGCGCAGGCGATTCTGCCGGCCAGCCCTGGGCCGGCCGCGACCTGAGCAGCGACGCCGCCAAGATCCATAATTTCGAGGACGACGACGGAACGGCCGACGCCGGGTACCTCGCCGCCGTCGCGGCCCTGCTCGCCGGTACCGGCACCGAGGCGGGCGTGGTGGCTTCCTTGGCAACGGCGAGGGTGTTTGTCCCGGTGGTGGCCCAGCTCGCTGAGGAAGCCGAGGGCGTGGACGGACTCCATGCGGACAAGCAGGCCGACATGGCGCTCGTGACCCTGAAGGCGCCGGACGGCCGCACGGCCATGCCTGTGTTCACGTCGGCTGCCGCCCTTGAAGCCTGGCATCCGCAGGCCCGTCCCGTCGCTGTTTATGCGGCCCGGGCGGCGCTGTCTGCAGTCTCGGAGGGAGCCCAGCTGCTTGTCCTGGATCCCGGTTCGGAGGTCACCTTCGTCGTGCGCCGGCCTGCCATGTGGTCACTGGCACAGCAGCGCGACTGGACGCCGTCGTACCTTGATGATGAACTGGAGTCTGCTCTCAATTCCTTGGCAGGGATGTACCCGGCCGTGCGGCGCCTGGAGGTGCGGCCGGGATCGGGAATGGCTTCGCGCACGGCTGACGGATCGGCCATGGCCGGCGGGGGACCCGGGCCCGAATTGCGCGTGGTGCTGTACCTCGAAGACGGCCTGGACGCCGCCGCGGTACAGGATCTCGTCTCCGGGCTGAACGGGCGTTGGGCGCAGAACGAATTGTTCGCCGAGCGGGTTGACTCGATCGAGGTCAGCTTGCAGCGGGCGGCACAGTAGCCGAAGGCACAGGGGGAACGTCCTTGTCCTGCCCTCGGCAGAACAGAGGATGTAGCTCGTGAATTTCTCTCTCTACCGGGAGATGCTGTCCATCACGTCCGTGCGGCGTCTCTTGTTGGTGGGCATGGTGGCCCGCATACCGCACTCGGCAGCGGGAGTCCTGCTCACCTTGCACATCGTGCTGACCTTGGGCAAGGGATATGCTGCCGCCGGCGCTGCCGCCGCGGTTTTCACCATCGGCATCGCCATTGGCGCGCCGTGGCGCGGACGGCGCGTGGACACCGTGGGCCTGCGCAAGGCGCTTATTCCTTCGGTGGTGTCGGAGTTGGTGATTTGGTCCGTAGTGCCGCATGCGAGCTACGAATGGATCCTTCCGCTCGTCTTCGTCGGGGGCCTGCTGACGCTGCCGATCTTCAGCGTCATCCGGCAGTCCCTCGGTGTGCTGGTTGACGGCGAGCAACGGCGTTCGGCCTATGCCTTGGACTCCATTGGCACCGAAGTGGTTTTCATGATCGGCCCCGCGGTGGGCGCGGTCGTGGCTACCAGCGGCTTCACGGTCCTCGGCCTGACCATCGTGGGTGTGTGCACTTCGGCCGCAGGGCTCTTCCTGCTGTGGTTCAACCCGCCCACCCGCAGTGAGGGCGTCCTGGATGCCGGCCAGACGGCAGACCGGGATGCGGACGAGCTCCATGCGGCTGAAGCCGCAGTGGTGGCATCGGCGCCGGCCCATCTCCAGGAAGCAGCTTCAGAGATGGCACCGACGGCTTCGCAGCCTTCGGGGCTGCGGGGAAAAATGGCCAGGAACTTCACATGGGTCACTGCGGCGGTAGCTGCTGTGTTCGCCGTCGCCGCAGGATCCGGCATGGTGCTGAGCGGCACCGACGTCGGGATCGTCGCGGTGTTGCAGCGCGGCGGGCACGAGAGCCAGATCGGAATTGTCTTCTTCTTCTGGTGCGCCTCGTCGGTAGTCGGCGGGCTCATCTATGGTGCCATGCACCGGCCCGTCTCACCCATCCTGCTCCTGCTTGGCATGGCGGCCCTGACCATCCCGATGGGCTTCGCCGGGGACACCTGGACCCTTGCGTTGTTGTCCCTGCTTCCGGGCCTGCTCTGCGCGCCGGTGTTGTCGGCGGCGTCGGAAAAAGTCGCCGACCTCGTGGATGAGGAGCGGCGCGGCGAGGCGATGGGCTGGTATGGCTCGGCTCTCACAGCAGGCGTGGCCTTCGGTTCGCCGGTTGCAGGCCTCTTTATCGACGGCGTGGGGCCGTGGGCCGGCTTCGTCGCCATCGGGACGGCGGGAGTGTTGCTGTGCCTTGCCGGGCTGCTCCTCCAGCTGCGTCGGCGCCGGATCATGACCACCACCCAGGCCGGCGCGGGGGACCCCGCCAACTGAGTTGCGCCCAAGCCGCCGGGAGACGACGACGGCGGGCCGGCCGAAGAGGCCAGCCCGCCGTCGCGGTCCAACAGGTGGGTCCGGGTCAGTTGACCGGGCCGGTGAACTTCTCGCCCGGGCCCTTGCCCGGCTCGTCCGGGATCAGTGACGCTTCCCGGAACGCAAGCTGCAGGGAGCGGAGGCCATCGCGCAAGGGGCCGGCGTGCTGCGAACCGATTTCCGGCGCTGCGGCGGTGACCAGTCCGGCCAAAGCGGTGATCAGCTTGCGGGCCTCGTCCAGGTCCTTGAGCTCCTCGGCCTCGGGGTCGTCGGCCAAGCCCACTTTGACGGCTGCTGCGCTCATGAGGTGGACGGCGCCGGTGGTGATGACCTCAACAGCCGGAACTTCCGAAATGTCGCGGATCTGCTGGCCTACTCCGGCGTCAGTGCCGTTGGGCTCGTGGTCGAGGGAATTGCTGTCTGAAGTGCTCATGCTGGTAAGCTTGTCACAGACCGACTGGAAGTTGCCATTTCCCATGGCACACGCAGAGCTCGGCCACCCATCGTTAATGTGCGGTTGGTTGCCGATTTCTGTAGAATTGATTTTCAGTTTGCAAGCGGAGTTCTCTCCCACCCGCGTCAGCCGTTTCCCTTCGGGGATGTAAGTTGCCGGGTACCTGGTCGGACACCGTTCAAGGTCAGCCTTGGATGGTGCGAACGCCCCCATTGAGGGGCCGTATCCGATCTTCGAGGCCTTCGATTGCGCCAGCAATTGGGGGCCTTCTCTATTTGCCGGTGGAATACTCATCACAACAACAGGAGCTTTGACATTAGCGAGCCAAGAATCAATGAGCGTATCCGCGTCCCCGAGGTGCGTTTGGTCGGTCCTGCCGGCGAACAGGTTGGAATCGTCCGTATTGAGGACGCCCTACGTCTGGCTGCCGAGGCTGACCTGGATCTCGTTGAAGTTGCACCGCAGGCGAAGCCTCCGGTGTGCAAGCTGATGGACTTCGGCAAGTACAAGTACGAAGCCGCAGTTAAAGCCCGTGAGGCCCGCAAGAACCAGACCAACACGGTCCTCAAGGAAATCCGCTTCCGCCTGAAGATCGACACCCACGACTACGAGACCAAGCGCGGCCACGCGCTTCGCTTCCTGGGCGCCGGTGACAAGGTAAAGGCCATGATCCAGTTCCGCGGACGTGAGCAGCAGCGCCCTGAAATGGGCATCCGCTTGTTGCAGCGCTTCGCTGAGGACGTTGCCGAAGTTGGCGTGATTGAGTCCAGCCCGCGCATCGATGGCCGCAACATGGTCATGGTGATCGGTCCGTTGAAGAACAAGGCCGAGGCCAAGGCCGAGGCCCGCCGCGCGGCGCAGCGTGCAGAAGCCAAGGCCCAGAATGAAGCCAAGGCTGCAGGTCGGATTGACGTTTCAGGCGAGGATGCTCCCTTGACCCAGTCACTCGCGGACTTGCTCCCGGCAGAACTCTTGACCCAGGTTGAGGAAACCCAGGCCGAGGAAACCGCGCCGGAGGCCGTTGAGGCGGAGGTTGCTGAAACCGAAGAGGCTCCGGTCGCTGAAGAAACGGTTGCCGACGAGGCCCCTGTGGTTGAAGCAGTTCCGGTTGCTGAGGAAGCAGTTGTTGTCGAAGAGGCTCCCGTGGTTGAAGCAGCTCCGGTAGTCGAAAAGGCTCCCGTAGTTGAAGCAGCTCCGGTTGCCGCACCGGCACCGGCAAAGGCTCCGGAGCAAGCAGCTCCGAAGCCCGTTGTGCCGGCTGCTCCTAAGCCTGCTGCCACACCAGTACCGAAACCGATGGCGAAGCCCGCGGTTCCGAAGCCTGCAGCTCGACCGGCAGCCCCCAAGGCCGCTCCGAAGCCAGCGGCACGCAAGACCAACTAGTCACGCCGCCGGAGGTATCCCCTCCGCCCGGCTCGAAAGCAGCAGCCGCCCCCTATGGGATGGCTGCACGAAAGAACTGCAGACCCAGTCTGCGGACACGTAAGGAGATCGGTTCCCATGCCGAAGATGAAGACCCACAGTGGTGCTAAGAAGCGCTTCAAGCTGACCGGTACCGGCAAGCTGAAGCGTCAGCAGGCCAACCGCCGCCACTACCTGGAGCACAAGTCCTCCACCCTGACCCGTCGCCTTGCCGGCGACAAGATCGTCTTCAAGGGCGATGCCAAGGTCATCAAGAAGATGCTCGGCGTCTAAGTTCCAAGTTTTCTGGTCGCTGCCATCCGGTAGCTGCCGACTACACCAAAGCCTTCTCAGGCCGGCCGGATTTCCCGGCAGTAGCAGCTTGGGATAAGAATTTTGAAGGAGTACGCACGTGGCACGTGTGAAGCGGGCGGTAAACGCCCACAAGAAGCGTCGGGTTGTCCTTGAACGGGCCAAGGGTTACCGCGGTCAGCGGTCTCGCCTGTACCGCAAGGCAAAAGAGCAGCTGCTGCACTCGTTTGTGTACAGCTACGGCGACCGCCGCAAGAAGAAGGGTGACTTCCGTCGCCTCTGGATCCAGCGCATCAACGCTGCATCCCGCGCCAACGGCCTGACCTACAACCGCCTGATCCAGGGCCTGAAGGCCGCTGAGGTCGAGGTTGACCGCCGCATGCTGGCAGAGCTGGCCGTCTCCGACGCCAACGCTTTCGCCGCGCTGGTCAAGGTTGCCAAGGACTCCCTGCCTGCCGACACCTCCGCTCCGGCCGCCAAGGCCGTGGCAGCTCCGAAGGCCGCCGCCAAGGCTGCTCCGGCTGCAAAGACCGCTACCGCTGTCAAGGCCTCGGTTTCCGAGAAGCCTGCCATCGAAGGCGCTGTTGTTGCCGTTGAAGGCGAAGCTGCACCGGAAGGCCACGCCATCAAGGGCAACGCCGAGTCGAACAAGTACCACGTTCCGGGTTCCACCTGGTACGACGTCACTGTCGCCGAATACTGGTTCTCCACGGTTGAGGCAGCAAAGGCTGCAGGCTTTGAGCCTGCCGGCGGCGAAGCCCGCCAGCAGATCAAGAACTAGTCGCAACTGCCACTAAAGTTCTGTATATGAACGAAACCGGGCGCCCGCAAGAACTTCCGATGTCCAACCCCCGAGCCGATCGGGTCAGGGATGTCGCAAAGCTTGCAGGGCGCCCGGCCCGTTTAAAGCGCGGCCGGTTCCTCGCGGAAGGGCCCCAGGCTGTTCGCGAGGCGCTGGTACTCCACCGGGAGCGGACGACGGCGGGGGAGCCCGGCGTCGTACACGAAGTCTTCGCGAGCGAAAGCTGCCTGGACCGGCTCCCCGAACTGGCCGAGCTCGCCGACGGCGTTGCCCTGCGGCTCGCGAATGACGATGTCCTGGCCGCCATGGCGGATACCGTCAATCCCCAGGGGATTGTGGCCGTCTGCAGTTTTGTGGACGTCAGCCTTGAATCAGTGCTCGACGCCGGGCCGCGGCTGATCGCCGTCATGTGCCAGGTGCGGGACCCCGGCAACGCTGGAACAGTGCTTCGGGCCGCTGATGCGGCCGGGGCGGATGCCGTGGTCTTGACTGCCTCCAGCGTCGATATCTACAACCCGAAGGCTGTGCGGTCCACGGCAGGTTCACTCTTCCACTTGCCGGTAGTCCTGGGAGCGGACGTCGAGGAACTCGTGGCCCTCTGCAAGGAGCGCGGCATCGGGATCCTCGCAGCGGACGGCTACGGCACCCTCAATCTGGACAAGCTCCAGGACGAGAACGCGGCGCGCCGCCTGGGTGCTTCGGCAGCCGCCTCCGACTACGCCCTCGAAGCCCCGACCGCCTGGCTGTTCGGTAACGAGGCGCAAGGACTTTCGGACTCCGAGCTGGCCCTTGCCGACCATCGTGTCGCAGTTCCCGTTTACGGCTCGGCAGAAAGCTTGAACCTCGGCACGGCCGCCACGGTCTGCCTTTACGCCAGCGCACGCTCGCAACAAGGTTCCTGACACTCTCGCTACAGGTACGGTATTGCTTGCAGGGACGCACCCCCTTACGATCCGTTCCTGCCGATTCACTCACATCCCCTGAACCGAAGAAGAGGTGGAGCCCCCGTGGCTGCAAATGGCGGTACCAAGGCAATCGTGGCGGCATTGAGCGCCAACCTGGCGATCGCTGTGCTCAAGTTCGTCGCATTCGTCCTGACGATGTCGTCGTCCATGTTGGCCGAGGCAATCCACTCCGTAGCCGATTCCGGCAACCAGTTGCTCCTGCTGCTTGGCGGGAAGCGGGCGCAGCGGGCCGCAAGTCCCGAGCACCCATTCGGCTATGGCCGTGAGCGCTACATTTACGCCTTCATCGTCTCGATCGTGCTGTTCAGCGTGGGTGGCCTTTTCGCACTGTATGAATCCTGGGAGAAGTTCCAGCACCCCCATGCCATCGAAGGCGATTTCTGGTGGGTCCCACTGGCCGTGCTGCTCGGTGCCATCGTGGCGGAATCCTTCTCCTTCCGGACCGCCATCCACGAGTCCAATCCCTTGCGCGGCAAACAGAGTTGGATCAAGTTCATCCGCAACGCCAAGCAACCGGAATTGCCCGTGATCCTCCTGGAGGACTTCGGAGCCCTCCTGGGCCTTGTTTTCGCGCTGTTCGGCGTGAGCCTGACCCTTCTCACCGGGAACGGTGCGTGGGACGCGGCGGGAACAGGAATGATTGGGCTGCTGCTTGTGGCAATCGCCGTGGTGCTCGCGGTGGAAACCAAGTCCTTGCTGCTCGGCGAATCAGCCACCAAAGAGGACAACGTGCGGATCACGGAAGCCATTGAGTCCGACGGCACGCGCATCATCCACCTCAAGACCATGCACCTTGGCCCGGAAGAGTTGCTTGTCGCTGCGAAGATCAGCGTGGGCGCGGCAGATACCGGGCAGGCGATTGCTAAAGCGATCGACGACGCCGAACTCAGGATCCGCACGGCAGTACCGATCGCCCGGGTCATCTACCTCGAACCGGACGTGGAACGCGTCCAGGTCTAAGCAGGCCCAGCTCGGTAGCAGCGCGGCGCGGGCGCGTTATCCGGCAGCATGCGTCTAAGCGACGAAGGAGCGAGCATGCAGAGGATGACGCGCTTTCGTCGCGTAGCCAGGTATTGCGAAGGCAGCACTATGCGGCCAGCGGCCTCTTCCGTTCCAACCAGCCGCTGATGCCCGCGACGCCGAGCCCCAGGATTGCCAGGACAGCCCCGACAAGGGCTGGTGCAACGTAGCCCCAACCCCAGGCGATGACCACCCCGCCGAGGAAAGCGCCAAGGGCGTTGGCGATGTTGAGTGCGGAATGGTTGAGCGAGGAAGCCAGGGAAGGTGCGTCCGGCGAAGCGTCGAGGAGGCGCGTCTGCAGGGGCGGGATAAGCATGGAGCCGATGCCGCCCACGATGAAGACCATGACGTATGCCGACCACGCCCAGTGGGCTGCGACCGCGTAGACCACCAGCGCCAAGGCGATGAGGGGCAGGACCCGGTAGATGGTTCCCATGACCGACTTATCGGCGATGCGGCCGCCCAGGATATTGCCTGCCACCATGCCGAGTCCGTAGAGGGCAACGACGAGGGGTATCAGCGCCTGCGGGATTCCGGCCACGGACGTCATGGTGTGGGAGATGTACGTGTAGGTGGCGAAGAAGCCGCCAAAGCCGATGACGCCGATCAGCAACGCCAGCCACACCTGGATGCGCTTGAGGGCACCAAGTTCCCGGCGGATACTTGCCTCGGGGTGGGCAGGCTCAAAGGGGACAAACTTCCACAGCAACACGCTGGTGGCCAGGCCGATGACGCCCACAACCACGAAGAGCAGGCGCCACCCGAAAGTCTGGCCGAGCCACGTAGCCGCGGGAACGCCGATGACGTTGGCGACCGTGAGACCGCCCATGACCATCGAAATCGCCCAGCCGCGCTTAGTGGGCGCAACCAGGCTCGCGGCGATGACTGCGGCGATCCCGAAGAAGGCGCCATGGGGCAGTCCTGAGGCAAACCTCGTGATCACCATGGTCCCGTAGTCCGGTGCAATGAAGGACGTCAGGTTTGCTATCGATAGGAACAGCATGAGTCCCAAGGCAAGTTGCTTGCGGGGGAGCCGGGCGCCAAGTGCCGCGAAGATAGGCGCCCCCACCACGACACCCAAAGCGTAGGCGGAGATCAGGTTCCCGGCCTCGGGAGTGCTGATGTTGAGTCCTTGCTCGATCTCCTTGAGCAGGCCCATCATGGTGAACTCCGTGGTCCCGATGGCAAATCCGCCCATGGCAAGGGCGAAGATCGCCAGCGCAACGTGCCGGCTTCCGGTCTTTTGGGAGGTCTTGCTGACAGCGGTAGTGGTCATCGTCCTGTTTCTTGGGGGCGAGCGGGAGGCGACTCGAAGGGAACAAAGCCGACTTTCAAGCTTAGTGCGAGACTCCGGCGAATGACCCTGAATGTGACAACTTCCATAGATGAGGGTGGTTACCTGAGGGCCAATAGACTGTTGCGGTGACTGGACTAATAAGCGTGGCCGGCGCCGCCGTCGTCGATTCCCTTGAAAATCCGAAGCGGCTGCTCGTCGCAAGGCGCAGCGCCCCTCCGCAATTCGCGGGAATGTGGGAGTTCCCCGGCGGCAAGCTGGAGGCCGGGGAATCCTTCGAAGACGCGCTGCACCGCGAACTTCTTGAGGAACTCGGGATCACTGTCCGGCTCGGGTCTGAGGTTGAGCCGGACGCAGGCGCCGGTTGGCCGCTGAACGAGCGGGCCCTCATGAGGGTATGGTTCGCCGAGCTGCTTGACGGCGAACCGCGTCCGCTCCAGGACCACGATGAACTCCGGTGGGTTCCGCTTGGCAGTGGGGACGAGGCGTTCACCTTGCCGTGGATTCCTGCCGACCTGCCGATTGTCCGTGCACTGTTGGAACGGGTGGCCTCCGGCCTGCTCGGCTAGAAGAGCGTTGGCTAGAAAAGAGTGGGCTGGCCCGCAGTTGGAAAGGAAGCCGGCGGAACGGAAGCCGGCGTTTCCTTGCCCGCAGTGGCGTTCCTGTGGCTGAAGCCGCTGCTGCCGGAGAAACCGTGACGGGCCTTGAAGTACTTGATGCGGCCAGTCAGCCACATCCGGTATTCCTTCGAGGCATACGAGCCTTGGCCGTAGAGACGCCGGTATTTGCCTACGAGGCCGGGGTGGTTTTCCGCTAGCCATTGCATGAACCATTCCCGCGTGCCTGGTTTCAGGTACAAGGCCCCGGCGGTGACACCAGTGGCACCAGCGTCGGACAGGGCAGTAAAGAGCGACTCCAGGGCCTCATCGCTGTCCGTCAGCCACGGCAGGATGGGCATGGCCATGACACCACAAGGCAGACCGGCCTCGCGCAACCGGCGGATGAGCTTGAGCCTGGCGCGTGGTGCGGGCGTGCCGGGTTCCACGGCCGAGGCCAGCGCTTCGTCAGTCATGGCCAGCGAGATGCCCAGATCCACGGGCACCTGGCTGGAGGCGTGCTTGAGGAGGGGGATGTCGCGGCCCAGGAGGGTTCCCTTGGTGAGGATGGAGAACGGAGTACCGGAATCAGCCAGGGCCCGGATGATCCCCGGCATTAGCTGGTAGCGCCCCTCTGCCCGCTGGTACGGATCCGTGTTGGTGCCGAGGGCCACTTGATGGTGGCCCCACGACGGTTTGGACAGTTCCTTGCGCAAGACCTCGGCCGCGTTGATTTTCACAATCACTTGGGAATCGAAATCGTGTCCGGCGTCGAACTCCAGATAGGTGTGGCTCTTGCGCGCAAAGCAGTAGACACAGGCGTGGCTGCATCCGCGGTAGGGGTTGACCGTCCATTCGAAAGGCATCTGGGAACCGGACGCCACCTTGTTGAGCACCGATTTGGCGGTGACCTCATGGAAGGTGACTCCGGAGAATTCGGGGGTTGAGACGGAACGCACAAGCCCGGCCAGCGGCAGCAGTGCGTCCGTTGCTGGGGCGGCTCCGGACGGAACGCTGTTGCTGTTGTCTCCGGGTGCCGGACCACGTTGTGGTGAAATTGCTTGTGCGTCCCATCTCATGGCCTCCATTCGAATATATGTTCGAACGCTTGTCAAGGCCCGTCGAAAGAAAGACTGCTGAAAGTTCGAACGGGGAACCCGGAAGCCGGGTGAGCTGTTGCTAGGGTGGGTTCATGATTCTGCTGACGGGATTCGAGCCTTTTGGCGGCGATTCCAGCAATCCCTCGTGGGCTGCCGTCCTCGAAGCGCAGGAAATTCTGCGCTCCGAAGGGCATGGGGTGGAAACGCTCGAACTACCGTGCGTTTTCGGTGAATCAGCTGCGGTCCTGCGCGAGGCCATGGGGAGGCTGCGCCCGGATCTGGTCATCTGCGTCGGGCTCGCAGGAGGCCGGGACCGGCTCTCCCTGGAGCGCGTGGCCATCAACTGCGATGACGCCCGGATTCCGGACAACGCCGGAAACAGGCCCATCGACGAGCCGGTGGTCCCGGAGGGCCCAGCGGCGTATTTCAGCACACTGCCGGTGAAGTCCGCGCTCCGGGCGCTGCAGATCGCGGGAATCCGCGCCGAAGTCTCGCAGACTGCCGGGACCTACGTTTGCAACCACGTGTTCTATGCCCTGATGCACGAGCTCGCCGGGGCTGTTGCGTCCCGCCCGCGGGGCGGCTTCATCCACGTGCCCTATGACGAGGCCCAGCTGCCGCAGGGTAGTGCCGCGCCTGGCATGGCGACGCTGGACATGGGCCGGGGGATCGCCGTCGTCGTGCGGACTACGCTCGAGACTCAGGTGGACGCGAAGCTGTCCGCCGGCGCTGTTCACTAGGCTGGCGCTGGTCATTAGGCCGGCGCCGTTCACTTGGCTGGCGCTGTTCACTAGGCTGGCGCTGCCGAGTCCAGCTCCCACTGCACCACCACGCTCGCGGAAACTGCCAGGGATCCAGCTTCAATGGGCACGCCTTCGCTCGCAGAGGCACGCTTCATGTCGCCCATCATCGGCACCGGCGATCCGTGCTCCGGCCGCTGATCGACGGATAACACGCGCCCCAAGCGGCCGCCGGCAAGTGACGCAAAGCGGGCCGCCTTCGCTTCGGCCTCCCGCCACGCCGCCTCCTGTGCGCGCGCTGCGACGGTGGAGGAATCCGTGAATCCTTGTTCGATCCCGTTGATGCGAAGGCTGTCACCGCCTGCAGCCACCGCCGCGGAGATGGCCGCGGGGGCCGCCGACGGCGGGCCGAACCGGGCAACCATGGTGGTTGATGCAACATAACCAGTGACCTTTTGCCCTTGGTTTTCGGCCCAGACGAGTTCGGCACGCAGATTGAGGCCGCTCGTCCGCAGGTCAAGACCGGCCACGCCGTGTCCCCGCAAGGCCTCCGTCACCGCCGAGGCGACCTCACCGGCGCCGCCATAGGCGGCTTCGGCGGCGTCGCGCCTGACCTCGACTGCGAGCGTGAGCGTAAGAAGGTCGGGAACGGCCTCGGCGGTTCCCTCTCCGGTGACAGTGATGGTGCGGACCGGTGTCATGAGGCCATGCTAGCCCCGGGCACCGGCGAACGGCGGCCCAAGGGTGTCACGGGTTAAATCCCCGCCGGACCCTTCTACTAGACTGGGTGTTAGTGCCCGCCGGACCCGTCCAGCGAGCATTGCTCCTGCTTTTGCCATGGCCCTGCCTGGTGAAGACCATTTCCGACTCGTAGCTAAGAACAGTAGATGACTGACACTTTGCCGGGCGCTGCCATCCCGAACCCTCTGGATGAAGCCGCCATCACCGCTGCCGTTGAGGATGCCGTCGCCGCGATTGCTGCTGCATCCTCCCTCGAAGAACTCAAAGCCGTCCGCTTGGCGCACACCGGCGAGAAGTCGCCGTTGAGCCTTGCCAACCGTGAAATCGGCGGCCTGCACAAGGAGCAGAAGGCGGCCGCAGGCAAGCTCATGGGTTCCTCCCGTGGCCGCGTCAACCAGGCGCTCGCAGCACGGACCGCTGTGCTCGAAGCGGAAAACGACGCCCGCATCCTCGTGGAGGAAACCGTCGACGTCACGGCAGCGCCGCGGCGGCGCCGCGCCGGTGCCCGCCACCCGCTCTCCACGCTGCAGGACCGCGTGGCGGACATCTTCGTCGGGATGGGCTGGGAAATCGCCGAAGGACCCGAGGTCGAGTCCGAGTGGTTCAACTTCGACGCCCTCAACTTCAAGCCGGACCACCCGGCCCGCGAAATGCAGGACACCTTCTTCGTGGAACCTCCCGAGGCCCACCTGCTCATGCGCACGCACACATCACCGGTGCAGGTCCGGTCCATGCTGGAGCGCGAAGTGCCCATCTATGTACTGTGCCCGGGCAAGGTCTTCCGCACCGATGAACTCGATGCCACCCACACGCCCGTATTCCACCAGTTCGAAGGCCTGGCCATCGACAAGAAGCTGAGCATGGCCGACCTGCGCGGCACCTTGGAGCACTTCGCCCGGCAAATGTTCGGTGATGAGGCACAGATCCGCCTGCGTCCCAACTACTTCCCGTTCACCGAGCCCTCCGCGGAGCTGGACATTTGGCACCCCGGTGCCAAGGGCGGGCCTCGCTGGATCGAATGGGGCGGCTGCGGCATGGTCAATCCCAATGTCCTGCGCGCTGCCGGCATCGACCCGGACGAGTATTCAGGCTTTGCCTTCGGCATGGGCATCGAGCGCACGCTCATGTTCCGCAACGAGGTCGGCGACATGCGCGACATGATCGAAGGCGATGTACGTTTCAGCGAGCACTTCGGGATGGAGATCTAACAGTGCGTATCCCACTTTCATGGCTGCGTGAATTCGCGCAGGTTCCGGCCGACGCCACGGCCGAAGACGTCATGGCGGAACTCGTCAAGGTCGGTTTTGAAGAAGAAGCTGTCCACCGCCCCACGGACGAACTCAAGGGTCCCATCGTGGTGGGCCAGGTCCTGAGCCTCGTCAAGGAACCGCAGTCCAACGGCAAGACCATCAACTGGTGCCAGGTCCGCGTGGTCCCCGAAGGCCAGGAGCAGACCCTGACCGGCACGGGCATCGACCCGTCCGGCGTGCAGGGTATCATTTGCGGCGCCCACAACTTCGTCGAGGGAGACAAGGTTGTGGTGACCCTCCCGGGCGCCGTGCTCCCGGGTGATTTCCATATTTCCGCGCGCAAGACGTACGGGCACCTTTCCGCAGGGATGATCGCCTCGGTTCGTGAACTCGGCATCGGCGAGGACCACGACGGCATCCTGGTGCTTTCCCGCATTGGCCTCGATCCGGAAATCGGCACCGACGCCATGACCCTCCTTGGCCTCTACGACGAAGCCGCCGAAATCAACGTCACTCCGGACCGCGGCTACGCGTTCTCGATCCGCGGCGTGGCTCGCGAGTATGCCCACGCCACCGGAACCGTCTTCACGGACCCGGCTGCCAAGGTCAATGCCCCCGCGGCACTCTCGGGCGGCTATGGCGTCAAGCTCAACGACGACGCTCCCATCTACGGCAAACCCGGTTGCGACCGCTTCGTGGCCCGCACGGTCCGCGGCGTGGACGCCACCCGCCCCACCCCGCCGTGGATGGTCTCCCGGCTGCGCCTGGCGGGCATCCGCTCCATTTCGCTGCCTGTGGACATTTCCAACTACGTGATGCTCGAACTCGGCCAGCCGAACCACTGCTACGACCTCGACAAGCTTTCGGGCGACATCGTGGTGCGCCGCGCCGTCGCGGGTGAGAAGATCACCACCCTCGACGACAAAGTGCGTGCGCTCGACGTCGAAGACCTCCTGATCACCGACGACTCCGGCGCAATCGGCATCGCCGGCGTCATGGGCGGAGCGAACACCGAGGTTTCCGATTCGACCACCAACATCCTGGTCGAGGCAGCGCACTTCGACGAGGTGTCGATCGGGCGCTCGCGCCGCAGGCACAAGCTGCCGTCAGAGGCGTCCAAGCGCTTCGAACGCGGAGTGGATTGGCAGGTCGCCAACGTGGCTGCCCAGCGCGTCGTTGACCTTCTGGTTGAACTTGCCGGCGGGACGGCGGACGAAGCCGGTACCGACGTCGGGACGGCGCCCGACGCCGTGACCATCGAGCTTCCGGCAGGCTACGCGGCCTCCCGGATCGGGATCGACTTCACGGAAGAACAGATCACGGGTTCCCTCAAGGACCTGGGCGCCATTGTCCTGAAGGACGAAGTGGGCGGCTCCTATGTGGTCACGGCACCGAGCTGGCGCAATGACCTGGAAACCAAGGAAGACCTCTCCGAGGAAATCGCGAGGCTCGTTGGCTACGACAACATCCCGGCCACCCTGCCCGTGGCCCCTCCAGGCCGCGGCCTGACCCGTACCCAGCAGCAAAAGCGCCGTGTGGTCCAGGCCCTCGCCGACGCCGGGCTCACCGAGGTCCTCTCTTATCCGTTCGTCTCCAAGTCGGCCAACGATACCTTCGGCGTGGCCGAGGAAGGCGCGGCACGGACCGCCCTCAAGTTGGCCAACCCGATCAGCGAGGAACACGGTTACCTTCGTACCTCGGTGCTTCCCGGCCTGATCGAGGTTGCCCGCCGCAACCACTCCCGCGGGTTCCGCGACCTCGCCCTCTTCGAGGCAGGCTCGGTGTTCCTTCCCGACGGTCAGCTGGGTACGGCGTCCATCCCGCCGCTGGGCGTCAAGCCTTCCGACGAGGTCCTTGACGGACTGTACGACGGCGTCCCGGACCAGCCGCTGCACATCGCCGCTGTTTTGACCGGCCATGATTCCCCGGCCGCCGCGGCCCACACTCCGCGTGCCTGGGACTGGGCCGACGCCTTGGATATTGCCCGGCTCGTCGGCGACGTCCTCGGCGTGGAACTCGTGGTCCGCCAAGGCAGCCACCAGGCGTTCCACCCGGGCCGTGCCGCCCAGTTGGCGCTTCGCTCGGGCGACGTCGTGGGCTACGCCGGCGAATTGCACCCCAAGCTGCTTGCAGCCCATGACATGCCGGCACGCTCCGTGGCCCTCGAGCTCAATGCGGACGCACTGTTCGACGCAGCTCCGGACGTCATCGTTGCCAAGCACATCTCCGGTTTCCCGGTGGCCACGCAGGACGTTGCCCTCGTGGTGCCGCAGGATGTTCCGGCAGACGCCGTACTGGCCGCCCTCCGGGAAGGCGCCGGCGAACTCCTCGAAGACGTCGCCTTGTTCGATGTCTACGCGGGCCAGGGCATCGAAGACGGCAAGAAGTCGCTCGCCTTCGGGCTTCGGTTCCGTGCCACGGACCGCACCTTGACAGCCGACGAGGCATCGGAGGCCCGCGAGGCCGCCGTCGCCGTCGCCGCAGAGCGATTCGGAGCAGTCCAGCGCTGACGAGTATCAACCCGGGGATCCAGGGGCTGGCTGTTCACATCCAGTCCCTGGATCCTGCCGATTCCGCCGCCATCGAAAAGATCGCGGCGGAATTGCTGTCTCCGGCCGAAACCCTTAGGGGAAACACCATGGCACCGGCCCTGCGCCTCGAGTTCCTGGCATCCAGGCTGGCCCAGCAAGACTTTGCGGCCACCCTTCTGGGTGTTCCCGCCTCGAAGCTCCAGGCGGCCTATGAGTGCCCGGACTGCGGCTCTGGCCCGGACGTTGTGCATGGACGGCCCGGATACGTGCTCGACGGCGTCCGCGCACCCCTGGCGCTCAGCGCCTCACGGTCATCGGGCTGGGTGCTGTTTGCCGCCGTCGTGCATCCCGAGCCTGGGCTCCGGGTGGGCGTCGACCTGGAAAACGCGGCGGGCACAGAGTTCGCCGGCTTCGACGACGTTGCCCTGACCGCGCGCGAGCACCGCCATCTCGACGCGCTCAAACCCGGGCGCCGGGCCCATGAGCGCGCACGATTGTGGGCACGCAAGGAAGCATGGTTGAAGATGACGGGCGAAGGGCTCAGGGTGAGCCCGGACTCCCTCGATGTGCTTGAAAGGCCAGGGTTGTGGGACCTGGATCTCCCGGCCAGCGTTGACGGCCGGGCTCTTCCGCCGGGACTGCTTGCCGCCCTCGCGGTAACGTCCCGCTGAATCCTTGGATTGCCTGAATTCCAGGGTCAGCCGAAAGCGGGCAGCCTTGCCTGGTACAACCACGGTTCCAGGACTGTGGCCGCGTCGAGTCCCGGGACGTAAGTGTTGGCCGTAGCGATGAATTCCGCCGTGGACACCGAGCCGTGGCGCTTGGCCTCCGTCCAATGCCGCAGCAATCCGAAGAACGCTGCGTCACCGCACGCACGACGGACGGCGTGGAGGGCAAGAGCTCCGCGCTTGTAGACGCGGTCATCGAACATATGCTCCGGTCCGGGGTCGCCGATCACGAGGTCCTGGGCGCCCATGTCGAGCTTGCGCCACGCGGCCCTTGCGCGGTTGGCGAGGGACATGACGCCGGCTTCCTCGGACCAGATCCACTCCGCGTAGCAGGCGAAGCCCTCATGCAACCAGATGTCCCGCCAACTGCTCACGGTGAGCGAGTTGCCGAACCACTGGTGGGACAGCTCGTGGGCAATGAGGCGCTGTGCGTCCCACGATTGCTCCATGTGGTTCCGGCCGAAGATCGAGAGGGTCTGGGCCTCAAGGGGGATTTCCAGTTCGTCCTCGGTCACGACGGCGGTGTATTCCGCAAAGGGATACGGGCCGAAACACTCCACAAAGGTACGCATCATGTCGGCCTGCCGTGCCAGGCCTTCGCGGGCCTCAGTCAACAAACCGGGGGAGACAGCAACGAATTGGGGCACCGGAGCCTGCCGCAGGGCTTCGGCATGATGGGCCGTTCCGGTGCGGAATCCGCCGAGGGCGGGGCTGAGCTGGTGAAGCCGGTAGCGCCCGATTTGTACGGTGGCGAGATAGCTTGCCATCGGCTCGCCCTGTTCGTAGACCCAGGTTTCGCGGCTTGATTTCCTGCTGTGGGAGACGAGGCGGCCGTTGCAGATGGCGCGGTAGTTGTCGTCGGTGGTGATGCTGATCAAGTAGCTGGACTTGTGCCGCGGATGGTCGTTGCACGGGAACCAGGACGCCGCGCCGTTCGGCTGCCCGGCAACCAGCACGCCGTCTTCGAGCTCTTCCCAACCGACTTCGCCCCACAGGCCCCGGCGCGGCTGCGGATTCCCGTCGTAGCGGAGCTCAACCGTGAAGTGCTGGCCTGCCCGCAACTGCTCTTTTGTGGTGATCACGAGGTGCTCGCCGCGCGGGCTGAACTTCGGCACTTTCTTGCCGTCGACAAGGATTTTGGAAGCCTTCAGGCCCACCAGGTCCAGGATCACGGAGGCCGTGTCTTCCAGCGCTACGCACCGGAGCAGCGCGCGGCCGTTGAGCCGGTTGCTGCCCAGGCTGTAGTCCAGGTCCAGCTCATACCTCAGCACCTGGAATGCCGTGCTCCCGTGGTGCAAGGTGTACGGATCGGCGGCAGTTGTGGTTGTTTCCTGCGCTTGGGTTGTTCCGGGTTCGCTGCGGCTCATGTGCGCTGGCTGCCTCCGTCTAGCTTGGCGTGCTGCTGTCATTGTGGGCTTATATTTCACGCCCTCTTGCCAATCTATGCTACGGCCCCGACCAAGGGCTGACGGGGTTGCCCATCCAGTACGTGCCCGCGGGCACAGTTTCGCCCCGCATGACGAGCGACGCCGGTCCAACCGTTCCGCCCGCCCCGATACTGGCGCGCGGCAGGATGACGCCGTGCGGGCCCATCGTGGCGCCATCTCCGAGGACCACGGTGTCTATGCTCATGATGCGGTCGTGGAAGAGGTGTGTCTGGACCACGCAGCCACGGTTGACCGTGGAGCTTTCGCCAAGCGTGACGAGGTCCGCTTCGGGTAGCCAGTAGCTTTCGCACCAGGTACCCCGGCCGATTTTCGCGCCGAGCGCCCGGAGCCACCACACCAACGCAGGCGTGCCGGATGCCGAACGTGCGAACCACGGAGCGCTGACCATCTCGATGAAGGTGTCCACCACTTCGTTGCGCCAGATGAACGAGCTCCACAGGGGATGCTCGCCCTCTTTGATGCGTCCTACCAATATCCATTTCGCGGCGACTGAACTTGCCGCGGCCACGGCACCTGCCGCGAGGACCACGACGCCCCCCAGGACGGCTGCGAGCCAGTAGGTGGTCTCGGTGGCGATCCAGTCGAGGACCAGCATGATGCCGACGGCGATCCCCACCGTCAGGATGACCGGCACCAGCCGGCACAATTCCCAAAGTGCCCGTTTGGTCTTGAGTGCCAGTGGCGGGTTGAAGGTCAGGCTCTGATCTGCGTTGACGGCGGTCCGGCGCAGCCGGACGGGCGGACTGCCCAGCCAGGAGGTGCCCGATTTGGCCTTGGCCGGCGTGGCGGACAGCACGGCGACCAGCGAATTCTTGGGCACGCTGCGCCCTGCGGCGGTCATGCCGGAGTTGCCGAGGAACGATCGTTTGCCGATCTTGGCCGGTCCGATCTTCATCCAGCCGCCGCCGAGCTCATAGGAGGCCACCATGGTGTCGTCGGCGAGGAATGCACCGTCGCCGATGGTCGTCATGCGTGGTAGCAGCAGGACCGTGGAGGCCTCCACGTTACGGCCTACTTTGGCGCCCAGCAGGCGCAGCCACACAGGCGTGAAGAGGCTGGCGTAGATGGGGAAGAGCAGATCCCGCGCCATGTCCAAGACCCGTTCAGTGGCCCAAACCTGCCAACCGACGCGGCTGCGAACGCGGTAGTACCCCTCGGCGAGACCGATGCCCAGCATCCGGGTTGTCGCCAGGATCAGCAGGAGATTACAGAGGAACCAGGCCAGTGCTGCCGGAGGTATAGCAAGCAGGATTTCCGGGAAGGCATCCTGCAGGGAATTCTTGCCTTGGATGAAGGCCAGGACCACGCTAGCGCCGACGAATGCCGAGACGTAGGGGATCAGCGCCAACAGTGCTGAAGCCGAAGCAAATGCCGCGAACCAGAGCCGGCCGATCAGATGGTGCGACGACGGGGTCTCCGGCCACCCGTTCTTGGCTTTGCCACGGCGTTCGGCGGGGGAGCCGGCAACAAGGTGCCCGGCCTTGACCTTGCCCAACACCGCGGAACCGGGCTCCACGCGTGCGCCCGCGCCGATACTGGTTCCTGGCATGAGGGTGCTGCGGGAGCCCACTGTGGCGCCGGCGCCTACATGGATGGAGCCGATGTGGACGTAGTCGCCGTCGATCCACCAGGCGGAGAGATCCACTTCGGGTTCGATGTTGCAGCCGCTGCCCAATGAAAGCAGTCCCGTGACGGGAGGCAGGGAATGCAAATGGACGTTGTTCCCGATCTTCGCCCCCAGTGCCTTGGCATAGTACGGAACCCACGGCGCGCTGGCGAGGCTGATGGCTCCCGAGAGGTCCTGGATCTGTTCCGCAAGCCACAACTTCAAGTGGACTTTGCCGGAGCGCGGGTAGGTTCCGGGCCGAACTCCACGCAAGAGGGTCCTCGCGGCAAGGATCGAGATGGCCATGCGTCCCGGCGGGCTGACGAACACGAGCCAGGATGCCAGGATCCACCACCAGGACACCACGGGAGCGGCTGCGAAACCGGCGAAGTCGGCCAGCACATGATTGGCGGCCATCAGGTAGGTGAGCCATCGCATGCCCACCAGGATGTTGAGGAAAATCCCCATCAAGGTCTGGAAGATCTGCGATTTCCGGGAGGTCGGGCGAACCGTGCGTTCGGCCGCCGGCCCCAGGATGCCGCCTTCCGGCAGTGACTGCCGCGCGGCATCGATCAGGGCACCAACTCGCGGGGTCGCGTAGATTTCCGCCACGGTGATGGTGGGGTACCGCACGCGCAGGGCCGAGACGAGCTGGGCCGCGGCGAGGGAGCCGCCGCCATAGGCGAAGAAGTCGGCGTCGAGCGATGTGACGCTGGAACCTAGGATCCTTTCCCATTGCTCGACCACCCAGTGGGCGTCCTCGGGCAGGTTGAGTGGTGCCTTGTCGGCATCCGCGGCGCCCGCGCCCGCCAACGGCCAGGGAAGGGAATGCCGGTCCACTTTGCCGCTGGTCTTCGTCGGAAGCGAGTCCACGACAGTCAGCAGGGGGATCAAAGCAGCGGGAAGGTTTTCCGTGAGCAAGCCGCGGGAAGCTGCGAGGTCGATGTCCTCGGGTCCGGCCGGAGCCAGGTAACCGACCAGTATCTGGTTCCCGGCCGCCGTCGTGCGGACCGCGGCGGCGGCGCCCGCGACTCCCGGGAGGGCCTGCAGGGCGGCGTCGATTTCGCCGAGTTCGATGCGCCGGCCACCAAGCTTGACCTGTTCATCCGCGCGGCCCTGGAAGATGAGGCCGGCTTCCTCGTAGCGGACCAAGTCGCCGGAGCGGTAGGCACGTTCCCACCCCAGGGATGGCATGGGGGCGTACTTTTCGGCGTCTTTGGCCGGATCGAGGTAGCGGGCCAGTCCGACGCCGCCGATGATCAGTTCGCCTGTTTCGCCTTCCGCGACCGGAGCCCCGGCGGCATCGACGACGGCGAGGTCCCAGCCGTCCAGCGGCAGTCCGATCCGGACAGGGCCGTCCCCGCCCAGGGGAGCCGCGCAGGCCACGACGGTAGCCTCGGTGGGGCCATAGGTGTTCCACACTTCGCGGCCGTCCACTGCGAGGCGCTCGGCGAGTTCGGGAGGGCAGGCTTCGCCGCCGAAAATGAGCAGGCGCACGTTCTCGAGGGCTTCCGCGGGCCATAGCGCCGCGAGCGTGGGAACGGTAGACACCACTGTGATGCCGTGGTTGATCAGCCAGGGCCCAAGGTCCATGCCGGAACGCACCAGAGCGCGCGGGGCCGGGACGAGGCAGGCACCGTGCCGCCACGCCAGCCACATCTCTTCGCAAGAAGCGTCGAAGGCCACTGAAAGGCCTGCGAGCACCCGGTCCTGCGGTCCAATCGGATCTTCCTGGAGGAAGATCCGAGCCTCGGCGTCAACAAAGGCTGCGGACGAACGGTGCTGCACGGCCACGCCCTTGGGCGTGCCCGTGGACCCCGAGGTGAAGATGACCCAGGAATCGTCATCCAGCCCTGGGGCACGCGGAGCCGGGTGCGGTGTTGGGCGCTCCCCGGATACCTCGATCCTGCGGCCCTTTGTGACGACGGCAGACACTTTGGCTTCTCCGAAAACCAGCCGTGCCCGTTCCTCGGGATCGTCCGCGTCGACGGGCACATAGGCGGCCGCGATCGAGAGGATTGCGAGGATGGCAATGTAGAGATCGTTGGACCCGGAGGGAACCCGCACGCCGATCTTGTCTCCGGGTCCCAGTCCGGCTGCGTTGAGCGTGGCAGCAAAACCGCGCACCTGGGCCATGAGCTCGGAGTAACTCAGCGACTTTTGCCCGTCATCGAGGGCAGAGGCCTCCGGGAATGTCCTGGCCGTGTCCTCGAGGAGCTCAATGAGCGTGCGCGCTGGCGGCGCTGCTGCTGAGCCTTGCAGCTGGGGCAGATGCGCCATTTGGAGTTCCAGGCTGTCCGCCGGGATTTCATGTTCCTGGGTCACGTTCGAAGCTTCTCGGATTGAGGTGAACAGAAGGTGTCAGCGGTCGCGTGGCCGTTGCTTCGATTATGGGACTAAGAGTAGCTTGCCCGTGGTTTTGCGGCCTTCCAGGTCGCGATGGGCCTGGGCGGCTTCAGCGAGCGGGTACGTTCCGCCAATCCGGACTTTGAGCGCGCCGCTGGCGGCAGCACCGAAGACCTCGGCCGAACGCCAGCGCCGCTCTTGCGGGTTCTGCAGGAAGTGGCCAAGGGTCGGGCGGGTCAGGGACAACGATCCGCCCGCGTTCAGTCGCTGGGGGTCAAACGGCGGCACCGGTCCGGATGCTGCGCCGAACAGGACGAGCGAGCCGCGGATGCGCAGGCTCGCAAGGGAGCCGTCAAAGGTATCCTTGCCGACGCCGTCGTACACCACGTTTACGCCTTCGCCGTCGGTGAGTTCGCGGACCTTGTCCGCAAATCCGGTGTAGCGCAGGACTTCGTCCGCGCCGGCTTCCCGTGCAAGTGCTTCCTTCTCGTCCGAGGACACCGTGGTGATGACGCGGGCGCCCCGGGCCTTGAGCAACTGCGTCAGGATGAGTCCGACGCCGCCAGCGCCGGCATGGGTCAGGACGGTCTGGCCCGGTTCCACGCGGAAGGAAGAGTTGATCAGGTAGTGCGCGGTCATTCCCTGCAGCGGCAGGGCCGCCGCTGTGTGGTCGTCGACGCCGTCCGGCACCGGAAGCGCCTTGTCGGCGTCTACGAGGGTGTACCCCGCGTAGCTGCGGGCTCCTTCAGCGGTAGCGACCCTGTCCCCGACGGCGAAGTCCTCGACGCCTGCGCCGATGGCCTCCACGGTGCCTGCCGACTCGGAGCCGGGGGTGAACGGATACTCGACCTTGTAGATGCCACTGCGCTGATAAGTGTCGATGAAGTTCACTCCGGCGGCTGCAACTTTGACGAGGAGCTGTCGCGGGCCCGGAACCGGAACCTCTGCTTCGGTGAGTTCGAGGACTTCGGGTCCTCCGGCTAGCCGGGCAATGATCGCTTGCGTCATGTGTCTCCTTCTCCGTCGAGGCACTTTCGTGCCCGCATTCACACAACCATCCTAGGGAGCGGAGTCCGTCGAGTGTCCAGTCAGCGGTTTAGCGCCGTGGTTCGCCGTAATGTGCCCTGGGTCTTCCGGGCGTGTCAGCCCCTGCCGTGCGCGGAGGCAACGGGGCAGTCAAAGCCGCGGCCCGCGGCGAGTCCTACCTCGTTGAGGTACCGCACAACGATGGCGTACGACTGCATCAACGTGGTTTCGGTGTAGGGAATGGAGTGCTTTTCGCAGTAGCTTCGAACGATCTCCGAGGCGCGGCGCAAGTGCGGGCGGGCCATGTCCGGGAACAAGTGGTGCTCCGCCTGGTGGTTGAGGCCGCCCAGGAGGATGTTCATGAAGGGGCCGCCGGAGATGTTTCTGGCTGTCAGGATCTGGCGACGCAGGAAATCGACGCGGGAGTCTGCCGGGAGGACCGGCATGCCCTTGTGGTTCGGGGCGAAGGAAGCACCCATGTAGAAGCCGAACACCATGATCTGGACGCCCAGGAAGGCAAATGCCATCCCAAGCGGAAGGAAGGTGAAGGCGAGGACCGGCAGCGCGAGAAGCCGTGCCAGGAGGATGGGCGTCTCTACCCAGCGGTGCTTGATGGCTCCGGGCCGGCAGATGTACATCAACGACTCCCACTGCAGGCTGATGCCCAGCAGCATGAGGAGCGGGAAGAAGAACCAGCCTTGCCGGCGCGTGAGGAACGCGAAGCGTCCCTGCCTGCCTGCGGCGGCTTCAACATGGAAGGCCAGGGCTCCGGTCTTGATGTCCGGGTCCTTGGAAATCACGTTCGGGTTGTTGTGGTGTGCGCCGTGCTTCTGTTCCCACCAGGAGTAACTGATGCCGGCAACCGACGTGGCCAGGATGCGGGCGGACCAGTCATTGGCCCTGCGCGAGGCAAAAATCTGGCGGTGGCCGGCCTCATGGGCCAGGAAGCTCAACTGGGTGCAAAGGATGCCCAGGGCCGCCGCGATGAGAAGCTGGTACCAGCTGGGGCCGATCAGCGCGAAGCCGAACCAGGTGCCGGTCAGCAAGAGGACCAGGGAAGCAAAAACGCTGATGTAGAAGCCGACGCGGCGCTTCAATAACCCTTCCGCGCGGACCGTCTTGAGGAGTTCGGAATAGCTGAGCACGACGGCGTTGGGTGGCCGGACGCCCTTGGTAGGACGTTCCGTAGTGGAGGTCTGTGACATATGCAGTTGCCCCGTAACACATTAACGGGCAACGCTGCAGCCGACGATCGGCTGCACGGTCTAGATCACCCTCTATTCAGCATACGCTCCCTAAGAGGCTGTGCCGAGACGAGATGCTCCGATAGGGTCCAAAAAAAGACGTGCATAAATATCGGCAACTATGAATAGTTTTGCTGTATAGTCTTGCCATGACTATTTCTGTTGCCGTCTCCGGTGCCAGCGGCTATGCCGGGGGAGAGGTGCTGCGCCTCCTGGCAGGCCATCCGGACGTGACCATTGGTGCCATCACTGCGCACAGCAATGCCGGTTCCAGACTAGGGGAGTTGCAGCCGCATCTCCATGGTTTGGCCAGCCGGATTCTCGAGGACACCAGCGTGGAGAACCTCGCGGGCCACGACGTCGTGTTCCTCGCGCTCCCGCACGGAGCCTCGGCTGAGATCGCGGCGCAGCTGCCGGAAGGCACGCTGGTGATCGACGCCGGCGCGGACCATCGGCTCGAAGACCCCGCGGCTTGGGAAAAGTTCTATGGCTCGGCCCATGCCGGAACCTGGCCCTACGGGCTGCCGGAACTCCCCGGCCAGCGCGACGCCCTGAAGGGGGCGAAACGGATTGCCGTGCCCGGCTGCTACCCGACGTCGGCCCTCCTCGCCCTCACGCCCGGCTTCGCCAATAAGCTTCTCCAGCCCGACGACGTGGTGATAGTTTCCGCCTCCGGCACGTCCGGCGCCGGCAAGGCGGCCAAAGTGAACCTCATCGGTTCAGAGGTCATGGGCTCCATGAGTCCCTATGGCGTGGGCGGCGGACACCGCCACACCCCCGAGATCGAACAAGGACTTTCCAATGCGGCCGGTGAACCCGTCACTGTGTCCTTTACTCCCACTCTCGCGCCCATGAGCCGCGGCATCCTGAGCACGGCAACAGCCAAGGTCAAGGCCGGCGTCACGGCTGCCGAACTCCGCACTGCCTGGGCTGAAGCGTACGACGACGAACCGTTCGTCCACCTGTTGCCCGAAGGCCAATGGCCCACAACCAAATCGGTGCAGGGTTCCAACCACGCCGTCCTGCAGTTGGCCTTCGACGAGCATTCCGGCCGTGTGATTGTCACGTGCGCCATCGATAACCTGACCAAAGGGACCGCCGGCGGCGCTGTGCAGTCCATGAATATTGCCCTCGGCCTGGACGAATCCGCCGGCCTCAACGTCCAAGGAGTTGCCCCGTGACCATCACCGCCCCCCAGGGATTCCGGGCCGCCGGCGTCAAAGCAGGCATCAAAGCATCGGGCAATCCCGACCTCGCCCTGGTTGTCAACGACGGCCCGCTCAAAGCCGCAGCGGCCGTTTTCACTTCCAACCGCGTCGCCGCGGCTCCCGTGCACTGGTCCCGCCAGGTTCTCTCCGACGGGCGCGTTGACGCAGTGGTGCTGAATTCCGGCGGGGCCAATGCCTGCACCGGTCCGCAGGGATTCCAAAATACCCACGCAACCGCCGAAAAAGTGGCGGCTGTCCTCGGGATCTCCGCCTCCGACGTCGTGGTCTGCTCCACCGGACTGATCGGTGAGCAACTGCCCATGGACAAGATCATCCCGGGCATCGACGCGGCGTACGCGGAGCTTTCCGAGAACGGCGGTCCGGCGGCCGCTACGGCGATCATGACCACGGACAGCGTGGCGAAGGAAGCAGTCTTCACGGGCACCGATGCCGAGGGCAACACGTTCACGGTAGGTGGCATCGCTAAAGGCGCCGGCATGCTGGCTCCTGGCCTCGCAACCATGCTGGTGGTGCTCACCACTGATGCCCAGGTCCCGGCGGAAGAGCTCGACGTCGTGCTCCGCGACGCCACGCGCGTCACCTTCGACCGCACGGACTCGGACGGCTGTATGTCCACCAACGACACCGTCGTGCTGCTGGCCTCCGGAGCCTCCGAGGCCATCCCGTCCGCCGAGCAGCTCGGCGCCGGAATCACCCAGGTGTGCGCCGAGCTTGCCCGCAAGCTGATCGGTGACGCCGAAGGCGCCAGTCACGATATCGCCATCCGCACGTTCAATGCGGCGAGCGAGCGCGACGCCGAAATCGTGAGCCGTTCCGTGGCCCGCTCCAACCTCTTCAAGACCGCCATCTTCGGCAAGGACCCCAATTGGGGCCGCGTCCTGTCCTCGGTGGGCACCACGGACGCGATCTTCGAGCCGGACCAGCTCAACGTCTCCATGAACGGTATCCAGATCTGCCGTAACGGCAGCATCGGTGACGATCGCAACCTCGTGGACCTTGAACCCCGCGAGGTGCTCGTGGAAATCGACCTGCAGGCCGGCGACGCCGAGGCCACCATTTGGACCAACGACCTCACGCACGAGTACGTGCATGAGAACAGCGCCTACTCAAGCTAGATGGGATGACCATGACTGCGCACACCCGCGAAAATACGTCGATCGGCGCCGATTCGGCAAAAACAGCCCAGGACAAGGCCGCGACCCTCATCGAGGCGCTGCCGTGGATCCAGCGCTTCGCCGGCACCACCATGGTGATCAAGTACGGCGGGAATGCCATGGTCAACGAGGAACTCCGACGTGCCTTCGCGGAGGACGTCGTCTTCCTCCACCACGTGGGTATCCACCCTGTCGTGGTGCACGGGGGCGGCCCGCAGATCAACTCGATGCTGGGCCGGCTCGGCATTGAATCCGAATTCAAGGGCGGACTGCGCGTCACCACCCCCGAGGCCATGGACGTGGTCCGCATGGTGCTCACCGGACAAGTGGGCCGCGAACTCGTAGGCCTCATCAACTCCCACGGGCCTTACGCCGTCGGCATGTCGGGGGAGGACGGCGGACTTCTGCGTGCCGTGCGCACCGGCACCGTGGTGGACGGCGAAGAAGTGGACCTCGGCTTGGTGGGCGAAGTAGTGGGAGTCGATCCCACGGGTATCGAGGACATCCTCGCAGCCGGCCGCATCCCGGTGATTTCCACGGTCGCCCCCGAGATCCTTGACGAAGGCGACGGCACGGGCTCCACCACAGGCCAGGTCCTCAACGTCAACGCAGACACCGCCGCAGCGGCGGTCGCCTCAGCACTAGGCGCATCCAAGCTCGTCATCCTGACCGACGTCGAGGGCCTCTACGCCAACTGGCCGGACAAGTCCTCGCTCATCTCCTCGCTTACGGCGACGGAGTTGCGGGAGATGCTGCCGCGCCTGGAGTCCGGCATGATCCCGAAAATGGCCGCCTGCCTGAAGGCCATCGATGAAGGAGTGGAGCAGGCACACATCGTGGATGGCCGCCTGCCGCACTCCATGCTCCTGGAAACCTTTACGACCGCGGGCATCGGAACCCAGGTTGTTCCCGACGAGGAAGTGAACGCATGAACGAAACTGTTGGTTCTCGCTCGACCGGCGATAGGGGCCCCGCCCGCTTCGCGGTGCCCGACCACACCCGGGCCCCTATCGCCGGATCGAGCACCAAAGCTTCCGTCATGACTGGGGTAAGTAGTGGAGCCGACTGGCTTGCCCGCTATTCTTCTTCGCTCATGGGCGTCTTCGGCACCCCGCAGCGGGTCCTGGTCCGTGGTGCGGGGGCCCTTGTGTGGGACGCCGACGGCAAGGAATACCTGGACCTCCTGGGTGGGATTGCCGTGAACGCCCTGGGCCATGCCCATCCGTTCGTCACGTCGGTCATCGCCAGCCAGCTGGCCACCCTGGGCCATGTCTCCAATTTCTTCACGAGCCCCACGCAGATCGCGCTCGCCGAGAAGCTGCTGGCCATCACCAAGGCACCTGCCGGCTCCAAGGTGTTCTTCGCCAACTCGGGCACCGAGGCCAACGAGGCCGCGTTCAAGCTGGCGCGGCGCAACAGTTCTGGCAAGCGCACCAAGATCATTGCCCTCGAAGGCGCCTTCCATGGCCGCACGATGGGTGCCCTGGCCTTGACCGCCAAGGAAGCCTACAGGGCTCCCTTCGAGCCGTTGCCCGGCGGCGTCGTCCACATTCCGTTCGGCGACATCGAGGCGCTCCGTGCCGCCGTCGACGAAAGCACAGCGGCCGTGTTCCTTGAGCCCATCCAAGGCGAAGCGGGCGTCCGCCCGCTCAGCGTCGAGTACCTGCGGGCCGCCCGCGAAGCCACCACAGCCGCCGGCGCGCTGCTGATCCTGGATGAGGTCCAGACCGGCATCGGCCGCACAGGAAAATGGCTGGCCAGCGAAGACGCCGGCATCGTCCCCGACGCCGTGACCCTCGCGAAGGGCCTGGGCGGCGGCTTCCCGGTCGGCGCGCTCATCACCTTCGGGGAGCCGACGTCGTCGCTCCTGACAGCCGGTCAGCACGGCACCACGTTCGGCGGGAACCCGGTAGCCACGGCTGCAGCCCTCGCCACCCTGCATGCCATCGAAAGCCAGGGTGTGCTGGAGAACGTGCGCACCGTCGGCGCGCGGCTGCGGGCCGGCCTGTCCGACGTCGACGCCGTCACCGAAGTGCGGGGCGAAGGCCTCCTGATCGGTTTCGACCTTGACGCCGACATCGCGCCCGCCATGGTGACTGCTGCGCTCGATGCAGGGTTCATCATCAACAGCCCCGGCCCGCGCACCATCCGGCTGGCTCCGCCGCTCATCCTGACCACCGAGCAAGCCGACCGTTTCCTCGACGCGCTGCCCGGCATCATCCAGGCCGCAGCCCAAACCGCTAAGGACGCACAGTGAACACCACCCGTCACTTCCTCAAGGACACGGACCTCACACCGGCCGAGCAAGCCGAAGTGCTCGATCTCGCCGTGCGAATGAAGGCCGCCCCGTACAGCGTCCAACCGTTCGCAGCTGACGGCAACGGTCGTAAGACCGTCGCCGTCATCTTCGACAAGACCTCCACCCGTACCCGTGTCTCCTTCGCCACCGGCATCGCCGACATGGGCGGCAACGCGCTCATCATCAATCCGGGCGAGGCGCAGATCGGCCACAAGGAATCCGTTGAGGACACCGCAAAGGTCCTCGAACGCATGGTCTCCACCATCGTGTGGCGCACCTCGGCGCACTCCGGTCTCGTAGCCATGGCCGAAAACTCGAAGGTTCCCGTCATCAACGCCCTGTGCGATGACTACCACCCCTGCCAGTTGCTGGCGGACCTCCTCGCGGTCAAGGAGCACAAGGGCGAACTCAAGGGCCTTACCATGGCCTACCTGGGCGACGCCGCGAACAACATGGCCAACTCCTATCTCTTGGCCGGTGTCACGGCGGGCATGCACGTCAGGATCTCGGGTCCGCAAGGCTACTTGCCAGCGGCCGACATCGTGGCGGCAGCGGAAGAGCGCGCTGCCGAGACCGGCGGTTCCGTGCTCATCACCACCGACGCCACGGAAGCCCTCCGCGGCGCCGACGTCGTCGCCACCGACACGTGGGTGTCCATGGGCCAGGAAGCCGAAAAAGAAGCCCGGATGCAACTCTTCCGCGAGTACTCCGTGGACGAGGCCGCCATGGCGCACGCCGCACCGGACGCCGTCGTGCTCCACTGCCTGCCCGCCTACCGAGGCTATGAAATCTCCGCAGGTGTTATCGACGGGCCCCAGTCCATCGTGTGGGACGAAGCCGAGAACCGGTTGCACGCCCAGAAGGCGCTCATGGCCTGGCTGATGCACAAGTCGGGACTCGCGTTCGTCGACGGTCTTTCCCCCGTTGGGGGCACCGTTTCTCCCGGAAAAAGCGCTGGCGAGAGCACGTTCTAGTGTCCACCCATCCTGCGTCGCAAGGCGCCAGCCCCGCCACCAAGACTGCCCGGCAAGCGCGGATCACCGCGATCCTGACGGGTCAGTCGGTGCGCTCGCAGGCGGAGTTGGCCGCTTTGTTGGCGGACGACGGCGTACAAGTCACCCAGGCGACCCTCTCCAGGGACCTCGTGGAACTTGGGGCGGTTCGCGTGCGCGGCAAGGACGGTGCCCTGGTCTACGCGGTTCCCGGCGAGGGTGGCGACCGCAATGCAAAAAGCGGCGTCACCCAGGAAATCCTGGACGCGCGCCTGTCCCGACTGTGCGGCGAACTGCTGGTCACCGCCGAGGCTTCGGGCAATATCGTGGTGCTGCGGACGCCGCCCGGTGCCGCCAACTTCCTCGCCCTGGCCATCGACCACTCGGTGATGCCGTCTGTATTGGGTACGATCGCAGGCGACGACACCTTGCTTTTGGTTGCCAGGGATCCCGACGGCGGGGCGGAACTGGCGGCCCGATTCCTCCAGCTGGCCCAGGAAGCCGGACCGGGAAACTAGTCCAGGCCGGCAACTGAACCATTCCGGCACTATTCCACCCGGGCCTTCGGCCCGACCCAAGCATTTGACTCAAAAGAACCAAGCAACAACAAAGGAGCACTCTCGTGACTGAGCGCATTGTTCTGGCCTACTCCGGTGGCCTCGATACTTCCGTAGCCATCGGCTGGATCGGTGAAGCCACCGGTGCCGAGGTCATCGCCGTGGCGGTCGACGTCGGACAGGGCGGCGAGTCGCTGGAGACCATCCGCCAGCGCGCCCTCGGCTGCGGCGCCGTCGAGGCCTACGTGGCCGACGCCCGCGACGAATTCGCGAACGAATACGCGATGCCCACGCTGAAGGCCAACGCCCTCTACCAGGGCCACTACCCGCTGGTTTCGGCGATCTCGCGCCCCGTGATCGTCAAGCACCTCGTCAAGGCCGCCCGCGAATTCGGTGCCACCACCGTTGCGCACGGTTGCACGGGCAAGGGCAACGACCAGGTCCGCTTCGAGGTCGGCATCCAGACCCTGGGCCCGGACCTGAAGTGCATCGCACCCGTCCGCGACCTCGCCCTGACCCGCGACAAGGCCATTGCCTTCGCCGAGGAAAAGGGACTGCCGATCGAGACCACCAAGAAGAACCCGTACTCGATCGACCAGAACGTCTGGGGACGCGCCGTCGAAACCGGTTACCTCGAGGACATCTGGAACGCTCCCACCAAGGACATCTACGACTACACGGCCACCCCGGAATTCCCGCCGGCACCGGACGAAGTCACCATCACCTTCGAAGCCGGCGTGCCGGTGGCCATCGACGGCGTCAAGCGCACTCCGCTCCAGGTCATCCAGGAACTGAACCGCCGCGCCGGTGCCCAGGGCGTTGGCCGCATCGACGTCGTCGAGGACCGCCTGGTGGGCATCAAGTCCCGCGAAATCTACGAAGCTCCAGGCGCGATGGCCCTCATCACCGCCCACAAGCACCTCGAGGACGTCACCATCGAGCGCGAGCAGGCCCGCTTCAAGGCCACCGTCGGCCAGCGCTGGTCCGAGCTGGTCTACGACGGCCAGTGGTTCTCCCCGCTCAAGCGCTCCCTGGACGCCTTCATCGAGGACACCCAGAAGTACGTCTCCGGCGACATCCGCATGGTCCTGCACGGCGGCCAGGCCATCGTCAACGGACGCCGCTCCGACACCTCGCTCTACGACTTCGACCTCGCCACCTACGACACCGGCGACACCTTCGACCAGTCGCAGGCCAAGGGCTTCATCGAGCTGTGGGGAATGTCCTCCAAGGTCGCCGCAGGCCGCGACCTGCGGGTTTCGGGCAAATGACGTCGGTGGGCCCACGGACGCCGGGGTCCCCGGCCGAGCGCAGCGAGGTTGGGGAGCGTTCGGGGACGAAATCGGAAGCAACGAACACTGGCGCACTGTGGGGCGGCCGGTTCGCCGGCGGCCCCGCGGACGCGCTTGCCGCGCTGAGCAAGTCCACGCATTTTGATTGGCGGCTGGCCCGATACGACATCGCCGGTTCCAAGGCGCATGCCCGCGTGCTGCACAAGGCGGGGCTGCTGGACGACGCCGAACTAGAAGGCATGCTCGCGGCGCTCACCCAGCTGGATGACGACGTCGCGAGCGGCGCCTACCAGCCTGCCGAGAGCGATGAGGACGTCCACGGTTCCCTCGAGCGCGGGCTCATTGAGCGCGCGGGAACCCACCTGGGCGGCAAGCTCCGTGCAGGCCGTTCGCGCAACGACCAGGTGGCCACCTTGGGCCGAATGTTCCTGCGCGACCACGCCCGCATCATCGCCCGCGGTGTGCTCGCCACGATCGACGCCCTTGTTGATCAGGCCAAGGCCCACCAGGGCGTCGCCATGCCTGGACGGACGCACCTGCAGCATGCCCAGCCTGTCCTGCTGAGCCACCACCTGCTTGCCCACGCCTGGGCACTGTTGCGCGACGTGCAGCGGTTCCAGGACTGGGACAAGCGGGCCGGCGTCTCGCCGTACGGGTCCGGCGCCTTGGCCGGTTCCTCGCTTGGACTGGATCCTGAGGCCGTCGCCGCGGACCTCGGGTTCTTCTCAGCGGTCCACAATTCGATCGACGGCACTGCCTCGCGCGACGTTTTCGCCGAGTTCGCGTGGATCTGCTCGATGATCGGCGTGGACCTGTCGCGCGTCTCCGAGGAAGTCATCCTGTGGGCCACCAAGGAGTTCTCCTTCGTCACGCTCCATGATTCGTACTCCACGGGGTCTTCGATCATGCCGCAGAAGAAGAACCCGGATGTCGCCGAGCTCGCCCGCGGCAAGGCGGGGCGCCTCATCGGCAACCTGGCCGGCCTGTTGGCAACGCTCAAGGGCCTGCCGCTCGCGTACAACCGCGACCTGCAGGAAGACAAGGAACCGGTTTTCGACGCCGCGGACACCTTGGAAGTGCTGCTCCCCGCCGTCTCGGGCATGATCGCAACGCTCACCTTCAATACCGGGCGCATGGCATCGTTGGCACCGCAGGGCTTCGCGCTTGCCACGGACATCGCCGAGTGGCTTGTCCGCCAGGGGGTGCCGTTCCGGGAGGCACACGAGCTCTCCGGTGCCGCGGTGAAGCTGGCTGAAGGACGCGGCGTTGAGTTGTGGGACCTGACGGACGAAGAGTACGCGGGCATTTCGGAGCACTTGACCCCCGAGGTCCGCACCGTGCTCAGCACCGAAGGCTCGCTCAACAGCCGCAACTCCCAAGGCGGAACGGCCCCGGCCGCCGTCGAACGCCAACTGCTTGCCCTCGAAGCGGAGCTCGCAGCAGTACGGACGTACGCGGCCTGACAACAAGGCCCCACGCCGGCAGTTCGCGGCGGTGTTTTCGAAAGACACCGCCGCGAACTGCCGGCCGTTGTCAGTTAATGGTCGTTAACAGCCGTTAACTCTGTCGGATACTATGGCGCTATGACCGAGATCACTACCTCAGCGCTTCTTGCCGAGCTCCACAAAGCAGCCGGCACTGTCACCGACGCTGTCGCCAAACTCGACGACGCCGATGTTGCTGCTCCCTCCGAGCTGCCCGGGTGGACCCGCGGCCACGTACTGGCCCACATTGCCGGCATCTCGAACGCCATGGCCAGGCAGCTGGAATACGCCGCGCGCGGTGAGACCATCGACATCTACGACGGCGGCTACGAGGGCCGTACGAAGGCGATTGAGCTGGCGGCGAGCCACAGCCTCGCTGAACACCGTGACGCCACCGAAGCGGCCCTCTCGCGGGCCCTGAGGGCCTTCGACGGGCTCGTGGAGTCCGGCTGGAACAGCCGGATCAGCTTCCGGAATGGAACAGTGCTCGACGGCGGCCTGGCGCTCTGGCGCGAACTGGTCATCCACGTCACGGATCTGGGAATCGGTCGCGGCCCGGAAACCTGGAGCCGGCAATTCTGCGAGCACCTCTTCGATTTCCTCTCTGCCCGCGTGCCGGCAGACCAGAAATTCGTGCTTCAGCCCCTGGGCCTCCCGCAGCTGGTCATCGGCTCGGGGCGGCAGTCAGTCGCCATCAACGGCATGATCACGGATATCGCGGCCTGGCTCGCCGGCCGGACGCCTACCCTAGGGAGCCTGCGGGCCTCCGCCGACGCGGACGGTGTTGACTTGCCGGAGCTTCTCCCGTGGCCATCGAGCGTTCCCGCGGCGAACTAGCGCTGACGCGCGTGCTTGCCGCCGCCCGCCACAGATGCATCGTGGCGTAGGAACGCCATGGGCTCACGTTGCGGAAGTCGGCAGGCAGGCCTTCGGCGGCCTCTAGATTCTTGAGGCCGTTCCGGACCGCTGCATCGTTGGCGAGGAAGACGTCCGGATCGCCGATGACCCTCATCGCCATATAGCCCACGGTCCACGGTCCGACGCCGGGCAGGGGCAACAGTTTGTCAGCGAGCGTTTGGGGGTCGTCGCCGTAATCGAAGTCGAGTTCCCCGCTGGCCATTGCTGTTGCCGCTGCCAGCACGGAATCGATGCGGCGCTGCGGGCCCCTCAGCAATTCCCGGCCTGAGCGGGCGATTTCCTCTGCCGTGGGAAACAAACGGTCCAGGCCCAGTGCGTGCCCTGCGTGCCCTTCCGGCAGGCGGGTTCCAGCATCGGAAAGTTGGGTCAAAGCGGTCCGGGCGGCGGCTACCGTGATTTGCTGGCCGATCATCGCCCGGATCAGCAGCTCGTGGGGATCCACGGCCCCCGGGACCCTGATCCCGGGCGTATCGCGAACTGATGGGCCGAGCCTGGCATCGGAGGCCAACGCCTCGTCCACGGCCACGGGATCGGCGTCGAGATCGAACAATCGCCGCACCCGGCTCAACAGGACGGTAAGGTCGTGGAGATCCAAGGTGCTGACGGCCAGGGTCAGCGCTCCGCCGCGCGCCCCGGCGTCGTACTCCACCGTGAACACCGCATTGCCGCGGGGCAAGCGGAGGGTTCGCGTATAGCTTGTTGAACTCGCCAGTTCGACGCCGGGAACCGCGCGGGCCGCGAGGAAATCGAAAATCCCCGCGTCGAAAGGCTCCCGGTACGGGAGCTTGAGGGTCAACGAAGTGGCCTCGCCCTGCTTGCCTTGATGGCCTAAGGGCTTCGCGGTGGCCCGGAGTGCTGTGGGAGTCAGGGTGAAGACTTCGTTGATGGTGTCGTTGAACTGGCGGACACTGTTGAACCCGGCAGCGAACGCCACGTCCGAGAGTTTCATCGAGGTGGAGACCAGGAGCGTCCTGGCGGTCTGCGCCCGGCTGGCCCGCGCCAAGGACAGGGGACCGGCGCCGAGTTCATGGCTCAGGATCCTATTGAGCTGGCGGGAGGAGTAACCCAGCCTGGTGGCGAGTCCTTCGACGCCGACCCGGGAGATCGCGCCGTCGTTGATGAGCCGCATGGCCCTGCCGGCGATGTCCGAGCGCAGGTTCCACGCAGGCGTGCCCGGAACGGCCTCCGGAAGGCAGCGCTTGCACGCGCGGTACCCCGCCTCGTGCGCCGCGGCCGAGGTTTCGTAGAACGTGACGTTTTCGGCCTTGGGTGTCCGTGCCGGGCACGACGGCCGGCAGTAGATGCCCGTCGAGCGGACGGCGGTGAAGAACTGGCCGTCGAACCGGGGATCCCGCGCATCGATGGCACGGTAGCGTTGCCAAAAGTCCATGACTTCATCCTTTCAGCATCGGCAAGCACTTCCTAGCGGAAATCGGACATTGCCGACGACGGGCCCAGCTGGCGGTTTTTTGCTAGGGTCTGGGCATGACAACGCAGGGTGCATCCCCGGACGCCATCCGGCGCCTCCTTTCCGGAGATCCGCGCGACGTTGCCCCCTTGCTTCTCGGCGCCGTGCTGAGCCACCGGACACCCGAGGGCACGGTGTCCGTCCGGCTCAGCGAGGTGGAAGCGTATCTGGGTCCGCGGGGCTCGGCCCAACCCGATCCTGGATCCCATACCTTTGGTGGACCCACCGCCCGGAACGCTCCAATGTTCGGTCCGGCAGGCCACCTCTACGTCTACTTCACGTACGGCATGCACTATTGCGCCAACATTGTCTGCGGTCCCGACGGCGTTGCGTCCGCGCTGCTGTTGCGGGCAGGCGAGGTGGTGGCCGGCCAAGCCCTGGCACAGTCCCGCCGTCCGGCGTCGAGATCGCTGACCGATCTTGCCAGCGGGCCCGCCCGGCTAGCGTCCGCCCTGGGGCTGACCACGGCGGACAGCGGCCGGGATGCCCTGGCCGAGCCCTTCGGCCTCGAACTTCCGGTCACCCCGGCAGCGCCATCGGCAGTCGCGAGCGGTCTCCGCGTAGGAGTATCGGGCGACGGCGGTTCCGCCGACTACCCATGGCGGTTCTGGCTCTCCGGGGATGCCACGGTGTCCCGCTACAAGCCGGGCCGAAGTCGCGCCGCCGAGAAGCCTTTGTAGGAGCCCAGGAGGAATCCGTCAGGCGGCGTGTTCGGTCCGGGCAGGCTCGGCGACATACGCACAGTGGTTGTCGGGCACCTCGAAGGGCGCCAGGCGGCCAAGCAACGACTCGCGCACGCGGGGCCATTCCTCGCGCAGGATCGAGAAGACCGCCGTGTCGCAGCGGCTGCCGTCGGGGGCGAATCGGTGCCCGCGCAGCGTGCCCTCGTAGCTGGCCCCGAGACGCTGAATGGCCGAGGCGCTGCGCGTATTGCGGGCATCGCAGCGGAAAGCAACCCGGTGTACGTCCAGCACATCGAACGAGTAGGCCAGCAGCAGTTGCTTCGCTGCCGGATTGACGTGGCTGCCCCAGAACGGGCGGCCGTAAAAAGTGCCGCCGATTTCCAGGCGCTGCTGGCGGGGACTGTACTCGCACAGGGAGCTGGTTCCGAGCAGCGCTCCGGTGCGCTGTTCGACCACGGCAAACGGTATGGTTGCCGGATCTTCGAGGCGGGCTGCGAAGAGTTCGGCCAGTTCCGCGGCGCTCAAGGGCTGCTCAGCGGCCATGCCGGACCACATCCCGGAGTCCACAAAATCGAAGAGCGGACCGGCATGTGCGGGGGAGAGCGGGACCAGGCTGATGCCGTGTCGGGTCAGGGCAACGTCGTGCTGCATTGCAGCATTGAAGCACCACCGGGGCCGGACTGAAAAGCCCAGGAGGTTAGCGCAGGGTGAACATTGCGTGACGCACCGGCGTGCGGGCAGTTTCACACACGTCAAGCAAAACCGCTGTAGAATGGACGGTCCGTCTTTTTCGATAGGGGAACGTTTCGATGCACGACGCTGATTTGATCCACGAACGGGAGTACGTGGCCGGTCTCTACTCGCGTCTGGATGAGCTGCGGGAGGAAAAGCGCCAACAGCTGGCGCAGGTCCGGCGCGCCGGAGCGGTGGGCACCATGCAGAACGTTTCCGAAAGGGACGCGTTCGCGGCACTGTACGAGGACCGCCTCGCTCAGCTCGACGCCGTCGACGACCGTCTCGTGTTCGGGCGCCTCGACCTGGACACCGGAGAGGCGCAGTACATCGGCCGCATCGGACTGTCCACAGCGGATCTCCAGAGGCTCATGGTCGACTGGCGCGCCCCGGAAGCCGGCCACTTCTACCAGGCGACCGCCTTCGACCGGCAGGGCGTCCGCCGTCGTCGCCACCTGATCCTGCAGGGCCGTGAAGTCAAAGCGATCGAGGACGATGTCCTGGATGCCAGCATGCTGGCGGACAACGCCTCGCTCCAGGGTGAGGGGGCACTCCTTGCCGCCCTGAATTCCAAGCGCACCGGCCGCATGTCGGACATCGTCGGCACCATCCAGTCCGAGCAGGACCGGATCATCCGTTCGTCCATGTCGGGTGCCTTGGTTGTCCAAGGCGGTCCAGGCACCGGCAAGACAGCCGTGGCGCTCCACCGCGCCGCCTACCTGCTGTACACCCACCGCGACCGCTTGAAGTCCGCGGGCGTGCTGCTCGTTGGACCCTCGTCGTCGTTTATGCACTACATCGAGCGGGTCCTGCCTTCCCTCGGCGAGACCGGCGTCGTCATGGCGAGCCTTGGCCGCCTCATGCCCGGGATCCATGCCGTGCCTGAACAGGATCCCGATGTCGCAGCGCTCAAGGGCAAGCTGAACATGGCCGACGTGATTGCGAACGCTGTGGCCAACCGGCAGCGGACTCCCGCCGAGGACCGCATCCTCGAGGTTGACTCCCGCAAGCTCACGCTGTCCGTGCGGCAAGTCCGCCGCGCCCGGGACAGGGCACGCGCCACAGGCAAGCCGCACAACGAAGCACGCGTGTCGTTCGTGAAGATCCTGCTGCGCGAGCTCACCGAGCAGCTGACGGAGATCGTCGAGGAATCGAACATCGGCAACAATGCCGACCGTTCCTACCTTGCCGAAGACGTCCGCTCGGCACGCGACGTCAGGATCGTCCTGAACCTGTGCTGGATGCCCATGACTCCCGAGAAGCTCGTTTCCGAGCTCTTCAGCAAGCCAGCCATCCTGGAGGCCTGCACCCCGCACCTCACGCCGTCGCAGCGGGCCCTGCTGCTTCGCCCCGCGGATGCCCCGTGGACAGAAGCCGATGTTCCGCTGCTCGACGAGGCCGCTGAGCTCCTCGGCGAGCTGGATCCTGCCGCCGGCAGGGGACTGGCGCAACAAGAGCACGACCGTGCCCGTGACATCGCCAACGCCAAGCAGACCCTCGTCAACATGGAGGCCATGGGCGTCGACGTGTTGATGACGGCCGAGGAGCTGGCGGACCAGAACCAGGAACGCGAAACACGGCTGACCGCGGCAGAACGTGCCACGAGCGACCGTTCATGGGCGTTCGGACACATCGTGGTGGACGAAGCCCAGGAGCTCTCGCCCATGCAATGGCGCCTTTTGGTCCGCCGCTGCCCCCTGAAGTCCTTCACCATCGTTGGCGACATCGCCCAGACGAGTTCCTCCGCCGGTGCGAATTCCTGGCACAGTGCCCTCGCGCCGTCGTTCGGGGACCGCTGGCAGCTCGAAGAACTCACCGTCAACTACCGCACCCCCTCGCAGATCGCCGAAGCGGCGGTCCGCATGGCGAACCGCGCGGGCCTGGTTGTCTCGGCTCCCAAGGCCGTGCGCGAAGGCAAATGGTCGCCCATCGTGGACCGCGTGGACGAAACCGGGATGGTGGACCGGCTCGTTGAGATCCTCCCGGAAGAACTGGAAGCGATCGACGGCGGCCTCCTCGCCGTGATTGCCGACGGCGCCCTCCTGCCTCGGGCTGCAGCAGCCCTCCGTGGGGTCTATGGCCACCGCGTAGGCACTGGAGCGGGCAGCTACTCCCAGGACATCGTGGTCATCAGCCCCCGGGAAGCCAAGGGCCTGGAGTTCGATGGAGTGGTGGTCCTTGAGCCCGCTGCCATGCTGAACCACGAACACGGCAAGGTGGGCGATCTCTACGTTGCCATGACCCGTCCGACGCAGCGGTTGCGCCTCATCACCGCGGCGCCGTTGCCTGCGGGTATCGAGCGCTGAGCCATGTACGCAAGCTGATCGGCAATCCTGCTAACTTAGAACTCGTGTCACACGTAAACAACCTCGAGTCCCAGCACAACGACCCGGGCTTTGCCAATATCTGGCAAGAGCTCAAATGGCGCGGCCTTATCCACGTTTCCACTGATGAAACGGAACTGGAAAAGCTGCTCGCCGGGGACCCGATCACGTATTACTGTGGCTTCGACCCCACGGCTCCGTCACTGCACCTTGGCAACCTTGTCCAGCTCCTGCTCATGCGCCGTCTGCAGTTGGCCGGCCACAAGCCGCTCGGCCTGGTGGGCGGCTCCACCGGACTGATCGGCGATCCGCGCCCGACGGCGGAACGCACCTTGAACACCAAGGACACCGTTTCGGAGTGGGTCGGCTACCTTCAGGCCCAAGTCCGACGCTTCCTCAGCTTCGAGGGCGACAATGCCGCACGCATGGTGAACAACCTTGACTGGACCGCGCCCCTGAGCGCCATCGATTTCCTGCGCGAAATCGGCAAGCACTTCCGCGTGGGCACCATGCTCCGCAAGGATGCAGTTGCCTCCCGTCTCAGTTCCGACGAGGGCATCAGCTACACCGAATTCAGCTACCAGATCCTGCAGGGCATGGACTACCTCCAGCTCAACCGCGACTACGGTTGCGTGCTGCAGACGGGTGGCTCGGACCAGTGGGGCAACCTCACGAGTGGCACGGAGCTCATCCGCAAGGTCGACGGCAAGGTTGTCCACGCCCTGGGCACGCCCCTCATCACCAACTCGGACGGCACCAAGTTCGGTAAGAGCGAAGGCAACGCCATTTGGCTCGACGCCCACATGTGCAGCCCCTACGCCTTCTACCAGTTCTGGGTCAACACCGCTGATGCCGACGTCGTTGACCGCCTCAAGGTTTTCACCTTCCTTAGCCGCGCCGAGATTGAGGAACTCGCAGCCGCTGTTGCCGAGCGCCCGTTCGCACGCGAAGGCCAGCGCAGGCTCGCTTTCGAGGTCACCTCGCTGGTGCACGGTGTGGACGCGACCGAAAAAGTGATCGCCGCTTCGGCTGCGTTGTTCGGCAACGGCGACCTCTCGGTTCTGGACGAAATGACCTTGGCGTCCGCAACTGCCGAGCTGCCGTCTGCCTCGATCGGCGCGGATGGCCTGGGGATCATCGACCTCTTGGTTGCGTCCGGACTTTCCGAAAGCAAGTCCGCTGCTCGACGTACCGTGGGGGAGGGCGGCGCCTATGTGAACAACAGCAAGGTGACTGACCCCGACGCGGTCATCGACCCGGCGGAACTGCTTCACGGCCGTTACCTGTTGCTGCGCCGTGGAAAGAAGAACCTGGCTACTGTCGAAGTGACCGTCTGACGCTTATGTAGCTCCATGGCGTGTTCCGGTGTGGGCGCGCCAGACGGAGTGTTGCACGCCCTATTGCACGCTCCTCCGAAGCCGACTTGCGCGGCTCCGGGGGAGCGTGTATCGTTTTCTGAGTTGCTGCCGCTGAAGCGGATAAATTGCGACAAAATCCCATTGAATGTGAATAATCCGGTTTAGACCAAAAGTCTGGAAATCGGACGATTTATAGACTCTGTGGGGAAATTCGATTCGCTTGGGTGAATTTCCGGAGAAATCCTGGATTTGCAAAGTTGAAATGAATGAAATAAAGTAGAAACATCGCAGCGAGGAAATGCGGAACGTCGAATTCAACTGAATTTGTTCCGAGAAGTAATCGGATTGTGTGCTGGTTTCAAATTTTGTGCAGCTCTTCTGCCGTTATTTCCGGTGGTTGTGGTTGTGTCTGTTTTTGTTTTACTTCAACGGAGAGTTTGATCCTGGCTCAGGATGAACGCTGGCGGCGTGCTTAACACATGCAAGTCGAACGATGATCTCCAGCTTGCTGGGGGGATTAGTGGCGAACGGGTGAGTAACACGTGAGTAACCTGCCCTTGACTCTGGGATAAGCCTGGGAAACTGGGTCTAATACCGGATACGACCGCTCCACGCATGTGGTGGTGGTGGAAAGCTTTTGCGGTTTTGGATGGACTCGCGGCCTATCAGCTTGTTGGTGGGGTAATGGCCTACCAAGGCGACGACGGGTAGCCGGCCTGAGAGGGTGACCGGCCACACTGGGACTGAGACACGGCCCAGACTCCTACGGGAGGCAGCAGTGGGGAATATTGCACAATGGGCGCAAGCCTGATGCAGCGACGCCGCGTGAGGGATGACGGCCTTCGGGTTGTAAACCTCTTTCAGTAGGGAAGAAGCGAAAGTGACGGTACCTGCAGAAGAAGCGCCGGCTAACTACGTGCCAGCAGCCGCGGTAATACGTAGGGCGCAAGCGTTATCCGGAATTATTGGGCGTAAAGAGCTCGTAGGCGGTTTGTCGCGTCTGCTGTGAAAGACCGGGGCTCAACTCCGGTTCTGCAGTGGGTACGGGCAGACTAGAGTGATGTAGGGGAGACTGGAATTCCTGGTGTAGCGGTGAAATGCGCAGATATCAGGAGGAACACCGATGGCGAAGGCAGGTCTCTGGGCATTAACTGACGCTGAGGAGCGAAAGCATGGGGAGCGAACAGGATTAGATACCCTGGTAGTCCATGCCGTAAACGTTGGGCACTAGGTGTGGGGGACATTCCACGTTTTCCGCGCCGTAGCTAACGCATTAAGTGCCCCGCCTGGGGAGTACGGCCGCAAGGCTAAAACTCAAAGGAATTGACGGGGGCCCGCACAAGCGGCGGAGCATGCGGATTAATTCGATGCAACGCGAAGAACCTTACCAAGGCTTGACATGAACCGGTAACGCCTGGAAACAGGTGCCCCGCTTGCGGTCGGTTTACAGGTGGTGCATGGTTGTCGTCAGCTCGTGTCGTGAGATGTTGGGTTAAGTCCCGCAACGAGCGCAACCCTCGTTCTATGTTGCCAGCGCGTGATGGCGGGGACTCATAGGAGACTGCCGGGGTCAACTCGGAGGAAGGTGGGGACGACGTCAAATCATCATGCCCCTTATGTCTTGGGCTTCACGCATGCTACAATGGCCGGTACAAAGGGTTGCGATACTGTGAGGTGGAGCTAATCCCAAAAAGCCGGTCTCAGTTCGGATTGGGGTCTGCAACTCGACCCCATGAAGTCGGAGTCGCTAGTAATCGCAGATCAGCAACGCTGCGGTGAATACGTTCCCGGGCCTTGTACACACCGCCCGTCAAGTCACGAAAGTTGGTAACACCCGAAGCCGGTGGCCTAACCCTTGTGGGGGGAGCCGTCGAAGGTGGGACCGGCGATTGGGACTAAGTCGTAACAAGGTAGCCGTACCGGAAGGTGCGGCTGGATCACCTCCTTTCTAAGGAGCACCATTATCGCCCTTCTTCCTTCCGCATGGTTGGTTGGGGGTGTGTGGAAGCAAAGCCCATTGCGCAGGCGTCTGTTCTGCGGTGGGTGCTCATGGGTGGAATATCAGCAGATAGCGGCCGGTTGGTTCTTTTCCTGTGTCCAGTACGGATGCCTTCACTTTTGTGGTGGGTGTTTTGGAACGGTGCGGGTAGGGGGTTGTCCGGTTTTCGTGTTTGGCACACTGTTGGGTCCTGAGGCAACAGGGCCGTCGGGGAGGGTGCGTGGCCTGTGTGGTTTGCGTGGTTTTTCCTGGCGGGTTTGGGTGTTTCTGGTTTCCTGGCTGCATGGTCTTCGTGCGTGCAYGGCTGTCCCTTTTCGGGGGTGGTTGTGGTGCGGGGGTGTGTGGTACGGGGTTGTTGTTTGAGAACTACATAGTGGACGCGAGCATCTAGGCACGGGCAGGCCCTTGGGGTTTGTTTCGTGTCTTACAGCAATTTCTTTTTATGAACCCGGCCCTCTTTTTGGGGGTCTGGTTCTCTCGAGAAGTTTTTTGATCTTGTGTGGTCAAGTTTTTAAGGGCACACGGTGGATGCCTTGGCATTAGGAGCCGAAGAAGGACGTAGGAATCTGCGATAAGCCTGGGGGAGTTGATAACCGAACGGTGATCCCAGGATGTCCGAATGGGGAAACCCCGCCAGACGCGTTTTGCGTGATCTGGTGACCCGCATCTGAACACATAGGGTGCGTGGGGGGAACGCGGGGAAGTGAAACATCTCAGTACCCGCAGGAAGAGAAAACAAGAGTGATTCCGTTAGTAGTGGCGAGCGAACGCGGATGAGGCTAAACCGTTCCATGTGTGATAGCCGGCGGGCGTTGCATGGGCGGGGTTGTGGGACTTTCCGTACTGGTTCTGCCGGACCGGTGGGGTGAGAGCRTGAGCATAGGTGAACGGTCTTGAAAGGCCGGCCGGAGAGGGTGTTAGCCCCGTAACCGTAATGTTGTGTGCCGCCTGGAGAGGATCCCAAGTAGCACGGGGCCCGAGAAATCCCGTGTGAATCTGTCAGGACCACCTGATAAGCCTAAATACTTCCTAATGACCGATAGCGGACCAGTACCGTGAGGGAAAGGTGAAAAGTACCCCGGGAGGGGAGTGAAACAGTACCTGAAACCGTGTGCTTACAATCCGTCGGAGCCAGTCTGATTCTGGTGACGGCGTGCCTTTTGAAGAATGAGCCTGCGAGTTAGTGTTACGTCGCGAGGTTAACCCGTGTGGGGTAGCCGTAGCGAAAGCGAGTCTGAACAGGGCGAGTGTAGTGGCGTGATCTAGACCCGAAGCGGAGTGATCTACCCATGGCCAGGTTGAAGCGACGGTAAGACGTCGTGGAGGACCGAACCCACTTCAGTTGAAAATGGAGGGGATGAGCTGTGGGTAGGGGTGAAAGGCCAATCAAACTCCGTGATAGCTGGTTCTCCCCGAAATGCATTTAGGTGCAGCGTTGCGTGTTTCTTGCCGGAGGTAGAGCTACTGGATGGCCGATGGGCCCTACAAGGTTACTGACGTCAGCCAAACTCCGAATGCCGGTAAGTGAGAGCGCAGCAGTGAGACTGTGGGGGATAAGCTTCATAGTCGAGAGGGAAACAGCCCAGACCACCAACTAAGGCCCCTAAGCGTGTGCTAAGTGGGAAAGGATGTGGAGTTGCGAAGACAACCAGGAGGTTGGCTTAGAAGCAGCCATCCTTGAAAGAGTGCGTAATAGCTCACTGGTCAAGTGATTCCGCGCCGACAATGTAGCGGGGCTCAAGTACACCGCCGAAGTTGTGGATTTCAGATAGTAGACAAGCCTTCGTGGTTCAGTCGTCTGGAGTGGTAGGGGAGCGTCGTGTGGGCGGTGAAGTCGCGGTGTAAACCAGCGGTGGAGCCTACACGAGTGAGAATGCAGGCATGAGTAGCGAAAGACGGGTGAGAAACCCGTCCGCCGAATGATCAAGGGTTCCAGGGTCAAGCTAATCTGCCCTGGGTAAGTCGGGACCTAAGGCGAGGCCGACAGGCGTAGTCGATGGACAACGGGTTGATATTCCCGTACCGGCGAAGGACCGCCCATGCCAAGCGGGGGATACTAACCGCCCGGAGCCTGCCCAATCACCCTTGTGGTGTGCGGGTTTTGGCCGAGCGCGGGACCTGATCCCGGGAGGTAAGCGTATTAACAGGTGTGACGCAGGAAGGTAGCCGGGCCGGGCGATGGTTGCCCCGGTCTAAGGATGTAGGGTCAGCGATAGGCAAATCCGTCGCTGTGTCTTGGATGACGATCCTGAGATCTGATGGGACCCCCGTCWTGGGGGGATCCGGTGATCCTATGCTGCCTAGAAAAGCATCGGCGCGAGGTCCCAGCCGCCCGTACCCCAAACCGACACAGGTGATCAGGTAGAGAATACCAAGGCGATCGAGAGAATTATGGTTAAGGAACTCGGCAAAATGCCCCCGTAACTTCGGGAGAAGGGGGGCCCCAACCTTGAACACCACTTGCTGGTGGGAGGGGATCGGGGCCGCAGAGACCAGGGGGAAGCGACTGTTTACTAAAAACACAGGTCCGTGCGAAGTCGCAAGACGATGTATACGGACTGACTCCTGCCCGGTGCTGGAAGGTTAAGAGGACCGGTTAGCCGCAAGGCGAAGCTGAGAATTTAAGCCCCAGTAAACGGCGGTGGTAACTATAACCATCCTAAGGTAGCGAAATTCCTTGTCGGGTAAGTTCCGACCTGCACGAATGGAGTAACGACTTCCCCGCTGTCTCAACCATAAACTCGGCGAAATTGCAGTACGAGTAAAGATGCTCGTTACGCGCAGCAGGACGGAAAGACCCCGAGACCTTTACTATAGTTTGGTATTGGTGTTCGGAGTGGCTTGTGTAGGATAGGTGGGAGACGTTGAAGCCCTCACGCCAGTGGGGGTGGAGTCATCGTTGAAATACCACTCTGGTCACTTTGGACATCTAACTTCGGCCCGTGATCCGGGTCAGGGACAGTGCCTGATGGGTAGTTTAACTGGGGCGGTTGCCTCCTAAAAAGTAACGGAGGCGCCCAAAGGTTCCCTCAGCCTGGTTGGCAATCAGGTGTCGAGTGTAAGTGCACAAGGGAGCTTGACTGTGAGAGAGACATCTCAAGCAGGGACGAAAGTCGGGACTAGTGATCCGGCGGTACATTGTGGAATGGCCGTCGCTCAACGGATAAAAGGTACCTCGGGGATAACAGGCTGATCTTGCCCAAGAGTCCATATCGACGGCATGGTTTGGCACCTCGATGTCGGCTCGTCGCATCCTGGGGCTGGAGTAGGTCCCAAGGGTTGGGCTGTTCGCCCATTAAAGCGGTACGCGAGCTGGGTTTAGAACGTCGTGAGACAGTTCGGTCCCTATCCGCTGCGCGCGCAGGAAATTTGAGAAGGGCTGTCCTTAGTACGAGAGGACCGGGACGGACGAACCTCTGGTGTGTCAGTTGTACTGCCAAGTGCACCGCTGATTAGCTACGTTCGGAWGGGATAACCGCTGAAAGCATCTAAGCGGGAAGCTCGCTTCAAGATGAGATTTCCATACACCTCGTGTGTGAGAGGCCCCCAGCCAGACCACTGGGTTGATAGGCCGGATGTGGAAGACAGGACTAAAGACTGTTGAAGCTGACCGGTACTAATAGGCCGATAACTTACACCACACAAACACGATCAACTGCTTGCGTCCACTATGTGGTTCCCGAACAACAACCCGCCACGGCTTGTTGCTCCCAGGAACCAACAACTGAATAACAACACCACCGAACCCTTCACCGGGTCCGGACAAGTTGTAACCACGTATCTTCCCACCCCGCACCCSGTGCGGGGGACGGGTAACAGGGTTACGGCGGTCATAGCGTGGGGGAAACGCCCGGTCCCATTCCGAACCCGGAAGCTAAGACCCACAGCGCCGATGGTACTGCACCCGGGAGGGTGTGGGAGAGTAGGACACCGCCGGACAACCATTCACGTTCAGGCCCCGACACACGTCGGGGCCTGAACCATTTAAACCCACCCACCCGCACGCGAGCCGGCGTCC
>NZ_JBFTOG010000019.1:0-84804 GCF_056397865.1 Arthrobacter sp. 05L417 | reverse complement strand
CGCCCGCTCCGTGCCCTGCTCCCTGATCAACGCATCCAAAGACTCAACCCACTCGGCAGTCTCTTCCGGATCACGATCAGGCAGCTGGGAAGTCAACCCGCTAAGGATGTGTGAGGTCTCTTCTCCTGCAGCCACGTCCAACCTCTCTTTTGGCGCATTCATCGTCGCCTCAGGTCCGGCAGGGTAACTGCCCGTCATGAACGCGGCGTGTGCGACATATCGGTTACAACAGCCCGGTCATGTGCGCCGGGCAGGTTCTCTTGAGCTTGAGCTGCGCTATTCGCGGCGGGCGGTTGCCCTGCAGCCAAAGTCTTCACTGGCCACTGTAGCTTTGTACGAGCCGCGATGCGTAGCCGCGCTGTCGTGAAGGCGTTGTATGTCACACTCAAGCTGTTACATCGTAGGCAGTTGTAGCTGCAGTAGGGCCATGGCCCCGTCTGCGGCCATGGCTTTAGCCGTGGCTGGGGCGCGGATTATGGTGGAACGCGGGACAATGGCTTGAAGCACACGCCCAAAGGGTGTTGGCTTGTAGTAATCGAAATCACTTCAAGAGGAGGAAACGTGAGCGAGGCCGACGCCGCCACATCGGTAAATGTGGCGGAAAGATTGGGTTTCAAAGATGGGGATCTAATTCAGGAACTCGGTTACGACGATGATGTCGATTTCGATTTGCGTGATGACATTGAGGAACTCACGGGTTCCGAGCTGCTTGACGAAGACGATCACGAGGTAGTGGATGCGGTCATTTTCTGGTGGCGTGATGGTGATGGAGACCTTGTCGACGCCCTCGTGGATTCACTGACCACCTTGGGTGAAGGCGGCGTGGTCTGGGTGCTGACCCCCAAGTCCGGCCGCGACAACTACGTCTCGCCCTCGGATATTCAGGACGCTGCTCCCACCGCCGGCTTGCATTGCACTACGTCCGCAGGCGTTTCCAAGGACTGGAGCGCCACGAGGCTTGTAGCGCGCAAGAAGAACAAGTGACCCACTCCAGGTTGAACCCTCCCGGGCTGCGTCCGGGAGTTCCCGTTGTGGGCCAGGAAGCCCCGGATTTTGAGCTCGTGAACCAGTTCGGGGAGCCGGTCCGCCTGTCTGATCTCCGCGGCCGCAACGTGGTGGTGGTTTTCTATCCCTTCGCCTTCTCCGGAATCTGCACGGGGGAGCTTTGCGAGATCCGTGACAATCTGGGTATTTTCCAACATGCCAACGCCACAGTCCTCGGGGTGTCGGTGGACAGCAAGTTCGCTTTGCGGGCTTATGCGGAAAAGGAAGGCTACGAGTTCGATCTCTTGGCCGACTTCTGGCCGCACGGGGAAGTAGCCGAGAAGTATGGCGTGTTTGATCCAGCTACCGGCATGTCCTTGCGGGGAACCTTCATCATCGATGCCGCGGGCATCATCCGTTACGTCGTCGTCAATCCGCGCGGGCAGGCACGCGACCTGGCGGAATACCGCGAGGCATTGTCCGAACTTGGCCAGGCCTAACGGCGATGAGCGCCCAACGGCCCGGTATCGGAATGACTGGCTTCGCCATACGTCCGCCGGCCCCTGCAGTTGAACTGGATGCAGACGAGGTGGACGTTCTCCGCCGAGCCGACGGAATTCTCGGCGGCAAGCGGCTCGCCGTTTTGACGGGAGCCGGCCTGAGCACCGACTCCGGAATCCCTGACTACCGCGGCCCTGGGGCCGCGCCGCGGAATCCCATGACCTACCAGGAATTCATCGGAAGTCCTGCCAACCGGCGCCGCTACTGGGCGAGGAACCACCTTGGATGGTCGCACCTCCGGCACGCGGACCCGAATGCGGGGCATGCCGCCGTCGCCCTCCTTGAACGGCGCGGACTGATCACCGGGCTTATCACGCAGAACGTGGACCGCCTGCACGAGGACGCCGGCAGCGTCAATGTGGTGGACCTGCATGGCCGCTACGATCGCGTGATCTGCCTTGAGGAAGGACATGTCTTTACGCGGCAGCTCGTCGCGTCCATTCTTGAGGAAATCAACCCCGGCTTCCTCGAAGCCGCCCAGGCTTCCGGCGTCGTGGAAATGGCACCCGACGCGGATGCATCCGTTGAGGATCCCGAACTCATCCGATCGTTCGTCGTCGCTGTTTGCCCCGTTTGCGGCGGAACGCTCAAGCCCGACTTCGTGTACTTCGGTGAAAATGTGCCCAGGGATCGGGTGCAACGCGCGTATTCCATGGTGGACGAAGCCGGGGCGCTGCTGGTGGCAGGTTCCTCGTTGACGGTCATGAGCGGGCTGAGGTTCGTCCGGCACGCAGCCAAACTCGGCAAGCCAGTAGTGATCATCAACCGTGGACCGACCCGAGGCGACGGGTTCGCGAGCCTCAAAGTGGAAGCGGGGGTCAGCGGCGCGCTGGCCTGGCTCGCTGCGGAGCTTCCCGACCTACTGCCCACGGATTCGCCGATTAGTGTTCCGGGCGAATGATCCGGTAGAGTACATGTTCGTTGGTTGAAGCGCCGAGGGCGCTGAAATCAGTGTTTGGGTCTTTAGCTCAGCTGGTAGAGCGCCACGTTTACACCGTGGATGTCATCGGTTCGATCCCGGTAGGACCCACCAATCAACGAGAGCCCCTGAGCTGTGAAAACGCAGCTCAGGGGCTCTTTTCTTTCTACGCGCGGACGTCCCGGACTCCCTGGGGTCTTCTTCGCACCAGATCGAGCCCGAGCACGTGGGGTATGGAAACATAGCACCGCGATGAAGCGCACTGCGATGCTAAAATGCGTCGCGGGATGGTTTCGGAAATGGACGCAGGTGACGGGGTGAGGGTGGCTACCGAGCGTCCGAACGCCCGTGCCACGATGAAAGACGTTGCGCGGGTCGCCGGAGTCGGTGTGGGTACAGTCTCCCGTGTCGTCAACGGCAAGTCGAACGTGAGCGAGGAGAGCATCGCCGCGGTCAACGCTGCGATTGACACGCTCGGATTCCGTCGCAACGACAGCGCCAGGATGCTCAGAACCGGAGCGACTGCCAGCATCGGGCTGCTGGTCGAGGATGTCGCAGACCCGTTCTTCTCCCTGCTTAACCGCTCAGTGGAGGAGGAGGTGCTGCGCCGCGATTCCGTGCTCCTGACCGCCTCCTCGGACAAGGATCCGGAGCGCGCGCGCAAGATGATCCTCACCTTCTGCGCCCGCCGGGTCGACGGCCTGGTGATCACTCTCCCCGAAGGCGGCGACGAGGAATACCTGCGTGCGGAGCTCGACGCCGGTACGAGCATGGTCTTCGTCGACCGCCCGCCCCGGGAGCTGGATGTCGACGCCGTGATCGTGGACAACCGCGGCGGTGCGCGCACCGGCGTCGCGCACCTCATCGGCTACGGGCATAGGAGGATCGCGTGCTTCACCGATCGGCCGGACCTCTATACCGCAAGCGAGCGGATCGCCGGCTACCGGGCCGCACTCGAGGATGCTGGCATCCCCTTCGACCCCGAACTCGTCTACTCCAGCGCGACCACCCGCGAGCCGGTGGACGAGCCCCTCGGGCGGATGTTGGCGTCGGCTGACCCGCCGACCGCAGTTTTCGCCGGCAACAACCGCACGAGCATCAACGTGATCGGCGCGCTGCGCATTCACAACACCTCCCTGGCGATCGTCGGTTTCGACGATTTCGAACTTGCCGACGTCGTCGTGCCCGGGATTACGGTAGTGGCGCAGGACCCAAAAGCGATGGGGCAGATCGCGATGGGGATGCTCTACAAGCGTCTGGATGGCGATGTCTCGCCCTCACAGATCGTCACGCTGAACACTCGTCTCATCGTGCGTGGCTCGGGAGAGCTGAGTCGCGACGCGGTGCTCGCCGCGCGCTGACACCAGTTCGCACGCCCCAATAAATCCCCTTGACTGACATTTAGCGCGGTCGCCATTTACCTCTCAAGCGTTGACGCGGTCTTGGTGTGCTGCGTAAACTCGGCCGCGTGGAAACGTTTCCACGCATCGTTGCCCCGTCACCGCTCGGCGGCGGACAGCGGTGACGAGCGCTGATGCTCGATACCCGTGAGCCAGGTCAAGGAGGACGCCCCACGATGTCAAGCCCACACGACAGCCCGGCTGTACGCCCACGGAGCCGGAGAAGGCCACGTCGATCGCGGCTCGCGCCGGCGATGGCGGTTGCGGCCGCGCTTGCGATCGGAACCCCGGTCGAGGCATCCGCTTCTCCGACCGTTACCGACCTTTCCAACGAAGTCAACCCGTTCGTTGGCACCGAGAGCGAGGGCAACGCCTATCCGGGGGCGACGCTCCCGTTCGGAATGGTGCAGCTCAGCCCTGACAACACCAACAGCTACGGTTCCACGTCGTACAGCAACGACGCCGGTCGCGTGTGGGGATTCAGCCACCGGCACGTCAACAGTGCGGGTTGCCCGGCCGCCGGTGAACTCCTGGTCTCGCCCAGCACCACCGCCACGCCCACCACCTCGCGAAAGTTCACTGGCATCCAGCCCGGAAGCGAGTCCGCCACAGCCGGTTACTACGGTGTCACTCTCGACAACTCTGTCAAGGTCGATCTCTCGGCCACCACCAGAGTGGGTGCGCACAGGTACACCTTCCCGGCCGGCACTACCTCCAATCTTTCCTTCAACACGGGGCAGACGCTGCGCACCGCCGGCGCTAGTTCGGTCTCCTGGGTCGATGGGACCACTCTCGAGGGCTGGATCGACAACGGTGGGTTCTGCAGCGGAAACGAGAAAAAGTCCCGCTACTTCTTCAGCGCGACCTTCGACCGCGCTCCGCTGTCGACCGGCACCTGGGGCAACAACGCCCAGTTCGCCGTCGGCCGGAACTCCAGTGAGGTCACCGACGGCAACAACGGTTTCGTCGCCACGTTCGATACCACGGCCGACCGCGATGTCGAGGTGAGCGTCGGGGTCTCGTACGTGAGCGTCGAAGGAGCCCGCGGTAACCGGATCGCCGAGGCGACCGCAGACGGCACGCGGTTGGCGTTTGATCAGATCCGGGCGAAGGCCCGCGACGCCTGGAACGCCGAGCTCGGCCGGTTCGACATCACGGCGTCCGCCGAGCAGCGCAAGATCTTCTACACCCAGCTGTATAAGACGCTTCTGTCGCCGACTATCGGAAGCGACGTCGACGGCCGGTACACAGGAATGGACGCCAAGACGCACACCGCCAATGGCTGGAACTACTACCAGACGTTCTCGCTGTGGGACACGTACCGCACGCAGGCGACTTTCCATGCGCTGTTCGCGAAGAACCGCGCCGCCGACATCGTGCGCTCGATGTACCAAGCCCGTGTCGAGGGCGGCTGGCTCCCGCGCTGGTCGCTCGGCTCGGTCGAGACGAACATTATGGCCGGCGATCCGGTCTCGCCCTGGATCGCCGAGAACTTCACGCTCGGCACGGTGCCAGCCGACATCGCCGACCGCATGTGGGACTACCTCGTCGAGAACGCCACCACGGCGCCCCCTGCCGGCGTCGCAACCGTCGGCCGGCAGAGCGCCGCGTTCTACCTGGCCAAGGGCCACATCCCGTTTTATCCGGAGTGGGGCGGTGGCCTCGGCAGCCAGTACGAAGAGTACCGTCACGGCGGCTCGGCGACGATGGAGTTTGCCGCGGCGGACGCCAGCATCGGCGCCGCTGCTCAACGGCTTGGGAAGACCGGCCAAGCGGCAGAGTTCCTAGCCCGCGGCACCAACTGGACGAAGCTCTGGAACCCGGATGTCACACTCAGCGGCGGTTTCAAGGGTATCGTCAACGCCGTCACTCCCGAGGGCCAATTCGTCCCGGTTCCGGAGCGCACGGATGTGTGACCAGGTCCGGTTTCCACGAGGGAACCCCCTGGCACTACCAGTGGATGGCAACGCAGGATGTGGTCGGCCTGCAGGAAAAGATGGGCGGTCGCGAGGAGTTCGTCAAGCGACTCGACTATTACTTCAACCAGCCGGCCCTCCAGTCTGCTCCGGGGGTCTCGCCGAGCAGCTGGGCGGCGGGTGGAAGCACGTACTACACGAGCATAGGGTACAACCCGGGCAACGAACCGATGATGATGAACCCCTGGCTGTACGGCTTCGTCGGTGAGCCGGCCAAGACCAACGACGTGCTCGCGGCAAACCTCAACCGCTTCCCGAACACCCCCGGCGGCGGAGTCGGCAATGATGACCTCGGCACCCTCGCCGCTTGGTATGTGATGGCCTCGCTCGGCATCCAGCCGGTGATGCCCGGCTCGGGGATCATGGCGCTCAACGCTCCCAAGGTTCAGGCCGCCACGATTACCCTCGAGAGCGGTGAAAAGCTACGGATCACCGCTGCAGGAGCGAACGAAAAGCTGCCGAGCTACATTGCTGGTGTGACCGTGAACGACAAAGAGCACACGGCTGCCTGGGTCGATGTGGACGATCTCCGGAACGGCGCTCGGCTCGATTTCGCACTGTCCGGCACTAAGGCAGGCCTCGACTGGGCCGCGGCCCGGAAGGATTGGATCCCGAGCATCTCCGCTCCGCGCAAGGCCACTCCGGTGATCGTGCCGGGTGCGGACTTGACCGCGATCGCCGGCCGGGAGAAAACCATCGAGGTCGCGAGGGTCACGTTCGGCGGCGCCGTCGAACCCATCACGGCAACGGTGTCCTGGGCAGGGGGAGCCCCGGTCGCGGCAACAGTCACGGAGGAGAACGGCGTCTGGGTGATCAGTTCCACGTCGACGTTCGCAGCGGCCGGAGCCGTGAGCGGTGTGGTGACCATTGCCAGCGCGGCGAACGCGCCGAGTTTCGCGCCTGCACTGTTCGAGCCGAGCTCGGCCAACCTCACGGTCGTGGTCACTGCCGCACCCGTCGATCCGCCGGTCGATCCGCCCGTCGACCCGCCGGTCGACCCTGGAGTTGCCGTGGTTCCTCCAACCACCGGAAGCACCGGCACCACCGTTAAGGCAATGAGCGGACTGGCCGACACCGGCATGGCCCCAACCGTGTTCTCCGTGCTGTTCGCGGCTCTCGCCGCCATTGCACTCGGCTCGGCCTTCGTGATTCGCCGCAAGCGGGCAAACGGCTAGGAGACCGGGCAAGAGCCCCTGAGCTGCGGAAACGCGGCTCAGGGGCTCTTGCTTTTAATCCAGTGCCTTGAGGCCCCGATGGTTGTGGCCCATCGTTTGGCGGTTCAGAATGGCAGCATGACAGCGTCCGGAGATGCAGCGCGCGACAAAAAGCTGGCGGAGATAGGTACGGCGGTGTTCGCCGCGGCCCCGGCCACCGTCGCTGGCCTGTTGCCTTGGGTGCTGACCCGTTGGAAAGTGCGGCGGCCCGTGCCGGGCGGGCTGGCGGCCCAATGCGCAGGTGTTCTCCTGATCGGCGCCGGCGCAGCGGTGATCACAAATTCCTTTGCGCGGTTCGCCCTTGAGGGAGTAGGCACGCCGGCACCTTTTGCGCCACCAAAGAACCTCGTGGTCAGCGGCTTTTACAGCTTCGTGCGGAACCCCATCTACGTGGGCATCGGTGCCGCGATCACCGGGCAGGGCCTCCTTCTGGGCCAGCCGAAGCTGTTCGGCCTGGCGGCGCTGGGCGCAGTTCCCGTGGTGGCTTTCGTCAGGTTGTATGAGGAGCCGACGCTCGCACGCAAGTTTGGTGCCGAATATGAGTCCTACCGCGCCAACGTACCGCGCTGGCTACCTCGCCTCACGCCTTGGCGGCAGGGCTAGCGTCGTACCTGATCCGCTGCGGGGAATTGGAAGAGCTCTCCACCGCGACTATTGGGGGATGCCGCGGTGGAGAGCTCATAGATGAATATACAGAGAATTTTTGGATATGGAAAGGAAGCTATTCTCCGTCCGGCGAGTCTCATCCCAGCAGCAAGCCACTATGATGGTGGTTGTTCAGTGGATTGAACAAGCGTTGTGCCTCAGGCCGGAGTTCCGCTGCCCCCGGGTAGCGTTTCTGCCTGGCACACGCCCACTCTGCGCCAGACGCACGACCCGCGAAGGAGAATCATGGCCGATTCCCGCACCCCCCGTTCCGCCGAAGGATTGGGAAGCTCCTCGCCGGCGCCTGCCGTGACCCGCGCTGCCGCGGTCCTGGATGCCTTGGCGGAGGCCCCTTCGGGCAGGCTGACACTCAGCGATCTATCGAGGGAGCTCGGGATTCCGAAGTCTTCCACGTCAAATCTGCTGCTCGCTCTTGAGGAAGCCCGGCTGATTACCCGCGAAGGTGCGGACTTTTCACTTGGCCGGAAGCTGGTTGAACTTGGTGCCGCCTATCTCAGCCGGCTCGATGAAGTACAAGAGTTCTACAAGTTCTGCGAGCAGGCACCAACGCTCTCCGGCGAAACCGTGCGGATTGCGATGATCGACGGCGATCACATCATTTACCTGGCCCGCTACGAAGGGCACCCGGCCGTCCGGCTCACATCGAACATTGGCGACAAAATGCCGCTTTCCTTGAGCGCAGTCGGAAAGGTTCTCCTGGCCCAGCTTCACGACCATGACATTGAGGCGATGTTTCCCGACGACGTGGAGCTCCCTGTCATGACCCCGAAGTCCCTCCGGAGTGCCGCTGAGCTCAAGGCCCAGGTGGCCGCGATTCGCAAACAGGGCTATGCACTGGAGGACGAGGAGTCCACGCTCGGCGTGGTTTGCCTTGCCGTGCCCGTCCCCACCCATGGGGCACATGGCCCCAGCCTCGGCCTCTCGGTGACGGCACTCAAGGCCACTTTTTCCGAGGAGCAGGCTGCCCTGATGGTGAAGGAGCTCAAGGAACTCGCCCACTCGCTGGGCAACCCGATGGGCTGATTGATTCCGCCGCCCGACGGGGGTCATAAATAAATCTGATTACACCACTTGAAACTTGTCCAACGTGCTGTACTCTGTTCAATATAGTGATTCACGCCATGGCGGCTGACGCTATCTCGCCAGGCCAACGGGGGTCTGGAGTGTTCTTGAGGGAGTGCTTGTGACAACTCGTACTAAGACAAAGCTTGCTGATATGGACGGCGCAGTAGTTGAGCCGGAACAGCTGCGAAGGGCAACTCTTGCCAGCTCCGTAGGATCCGCTCTGGAGTACTACGACTTCTACATTTACGGCCTGGCTTCGGCCCTGATTTTCGGACCGCTGTTCTTCAAGCCCCTGGGTGAAAGCGGCGCACTGATTGCGTCGTTCGCCACCTATGGCGTTGGATTCGCGGCGCGGCCCTTCGGCGGTATCTTCTTCGGATTCATCGGAGACCGATTCGGCCGCAAGGTGGTCCTCCTGCTGACCATCGGAATGATGGGCCTCGCCAGTTTCGCCATCGGCTTGCTGCCGACGTTCGAACAGGCGGGCATGCTCGGCGCGGTCCTGCTTGTGGTGCTTCGCATCGTCCAGGGCCTCGGCGCCGGAGCTGAACAGGCAGGTGCAACAACACTGATCTCCGAGGTCGCTCCGCCCAAGCGCCGCGGCTACTTCGCTTCGCTGCCGTTCGTGGGCATCCAGCTTGGAACCCTCCTCGGCGCCGGCACTTTTGCGCTCATTGGCATGGCAAACAAAAGCGTGCTTGAAGGCTGGCTGTGGCGTGTGCCGTTCCTCGCCAGCTTCATCCTGATCGTCGTGGCGATCTTCATCCGTCTCAGGCTGAAGGAAACCCCGGTGTTCCAGAAACTGGAGAAGCACAAGAACGTGGTGAAGAACCCCGTTGGCGAACTTTGGAAGCACTCCAAGAAGAATGTACTGGTGGGCATCGGCCTCCGCATGGGCGAGAACGGCAACTCCTCGATCTACTCGGCGCTGCTCATCTCGTTCATGTCCGTCAAGGAAGGCGTCTTTCCCGGCGACAAGTTCATCGGCCCGGTCGGTCTGCTGATCGCCGCGGGATTCGCCGCCGTCATGGTGGTGACCTTCGGCGCCCTGTCTGACCGTATCGGTCGAGTGAAGGTGTACCGCTACGGCGCCCTGTTCCAAGCAATCTTCGCTATTCCCGCCTTCTACTTGGTAACTCTCGGCAACGTCACCCTCGTGTGGGCCGTCATGGTGGTCGGCATCGCCCTTGGCGTGCAGTCCATGCTCGGCCCGCAGTGCCCGCTCCTGCCCGAGCTCTTCGGCTCGCAGTACCGTTTCACTGGTGTGGCATTGAGCCGCGAACTGTCCGCTGTCCTGGCCGGCGGACTCGTGCCCCTCGTTGGCGTCGCGCTCCTTGCGGCCACGGGGAACTCGTGGGTGGTCCTGGCTGTCTACTCGCTGGTCCTGGCGCTGATTTCATACATCACGACGTTCTTCACACCGGAAACAGCCGGCCGCGACCTCCTTTCCCTGGAGGACGCGAAGTAGGGAATCCCGTACCACGAAGTACGCAAGCAGCGACGGTCCCTTCCGAACTTCGGAGGGGACCGTCACTTTGTTGCGCCCCCGCCCCGCCATTTGGCGTGCCACGGGCAAGCCCCACACAGCAAAGCGGCCCCTCCGGAAACCGGAGAGGCCGCCAGGATGGCGCTGGGTTGTTGGCGGTTTAGTAGAAGTGCACCGTGTCCACGAGGTGGGGGAGTTCCCCGCCGTCGAGGAACGTACGCAGGTTGCTGGCGAAGCGCTCGGCGATGAGGCGGTTCTCCGCGGCACTGAGTGCCGAGGTGTGCGGCGAGACCATGACCTTCGGGTGGTTCCACAGCGGGCTGTCCTGGGGGAGCGGCTCGACGGCGAAGACGTCCAGGCAGGCGTAGGACACCTGGCCGTTTTCCAGCGCTTCGAGCAGCGCCTCTTCATCAACCACGGTTCCGCGGCCAACGTTGACAAAGACCGAGCCGGGCTTCATTGCCGAGAAGACCTCGTGGTTGAAGAGTTTCTCCGTGTAGGGAGTCCCGGGGAGGGTGTTGACGACGGCGTCTGCCGTAGCCAGGAGTCCCGCCAAGCCATCGTTGTCCGCGACCTCGTCGATCCCTTCGATCGCTTCGACGTTCCGCTTGGTTCCGCTCACCTTCATGCCGAGTGCGCGGGCGATCCGGGCGGTCTCAAGGCCGATTTCGCCGAGACCCGTGATGACCAGCTTGGAGCCGTTCACAAGTTTGGTGGGGGTGCGCAGCTCGGGCCAGACCTTTGCAGCCTGGTCCTGGGCAAGTTCCGCGCTGCGCTTGAAGCCGTTGAGGATGCCCAAGGCTGCGAACTCGGCCAGCGGAAGGGCGTGGACGCCTGCCGACGTGGTGACCTTGAACTTCTGCAGGGTCTCACTGTCGAGCCCGGAGGCCTTCACGGCGCCACCGGCACCTGCGGCCATGGCGTGGATCCACTGCAGGTGCGGGTTGCTCTGGGCGATGCGGGCCAGTCCGGCCGGATTCTCGTTGGGGAAACCGTAGAGGATCTGGGCCTTGTTCAGCATGGACCAGTAGCGTTCCTCTTGCTCGGGAGTCCGCTTGAAATCCGGATCGCCCGAGTGGTCGGCCGGGAAGCGTTCCGGGGGAAGGAGCTCGGGTTCGTAGAGCACCGTGATGCTCGGATCTACTGCGCGGATACGCTCCACATGCTCAGCTTCGAGCGGGACTGCGATCGCGATGGTGAGTTCATCAGTCGTCATGGTGTTCATCATACTGAATTGAGGCTAGGATATTGAACAGTTTTTGAAAGATGAACCACAAAGAAGTGAGGTGTATGCGAAAGATGACCGCCAAGACCGCAGGTTTTGTGGGACTCGGGCTGATGGGCTTCCCCATGGCAGCCAATCTGCTCGGCAACGGCTGGGAGGTGACTGCGTGGAACCGTTCCGCCGAGGCGCTCGCCGAATTGGAGAAGCTCGGCGGAAAACGCTCGGAGTCGGTTGCCGGGCTCCGGGATCAACCCGTCATCATTTTCATGCTTCCGGATCTCTCCTACATCCAGGATGCCGCCGCGCCACTGCTCGAGTCCTGGCGCTCGGAAGTGCCGCTTCCGGGAACCACGATCATCATCATGAGCAGCGTGTCCCCGACCGCCGTGCAGGAATTCGGCCGGACTGTCCGTAGCGCAAGCGGCGGGAACGCCGTCGTCGTCGATGCCCCGGTCAGTGGAGGCACCAAAGGTGCGCAGGACGGCACGCTGGCCATCATGGTGGGGGCCGCCGAGGAAGACTTCCAACGATCACTTCCCGCGCTCCAATCCATGGGCACCACCGTCCGCCGCATGGGCAACCTGGGTGCCGGATCGCTGGCGAAGGCCTGCAACCAGTTGATCGTCGGGACCACGACGGCGGCGCTCGCGGAAGCCGCCGAACTCGCCGAGCGCTCGGGCATGGATGCTTCTGCCCTTTTCGATGTCCTGGCCGGCGGGCTTGCCGGAAGCCGGGTCCTGGAGATTGTCGGCCCACGCCTGGCAGCCAAGGATTACGCGCCCACAGGTCCCGCGAAGTTCATGCACAAGGACCTCAAATTCGTCCTCGAAAGCGCCGAAGCGGCCGGTGCCGCTGTTCCGATGGCGACTGCCGGCGTCGAACTCTACCGCGAACTGATTGATCAGGGCCTTGGTGACCAGGACCTCGCAGTTGTCCGCCAGGCCATCGCCAACCTCAGCGACTCTTCCGTCAGCCCTTCGAACTAAGTTAGGAAACAACCATGAGTGGACTCTTTGATCTCACCGGGCGCGTTGCGCTCGTTACCGGATCCAGCCGCGGCATCGGCAACGCGCTGGCCCGCGGGCTGGCCGACGCCGGTGCCACCGTTGTCCTCAACGGCATCAACACGGAACGCCTCAAGGACGCGGAAGCCGCCATGGCGGCGGACTTCGGGCCCGGCCGCATCCACAGCTGCGCGTTCGACGTCACCAGCGACACGGAAGCGGCCCGCGGAATTGCCTGGGTCGAGGAGAACGTCGGCCCCCTCGATATCCTCGTCAACAACGCGGGAATCCAGCACCGCGTCCCGATGCTGGACCTGGATGTGAAGGACTGGGAGCGGGTCATCACCACCGACCTGACGAGCGCTTTCCTCGTGGGACGTGAAGCCGCCCGTCACATGATCCCTAGGGGCCACGGCAAGATCATCAACATCTGCTCCGTGCAGACTGACCTGGCCCGCCCCACGATCGCCCCCTATGTCGCCGCCAAGGGTGGACTGCGGAACCTGACACGCGCCATGACCGCCGAATGGGCGGCCTCCGGCCTTCAGATCAACGGGATCGCTCCGGGTTACATCCACACCGAGATGACCCAGAACCTCGTGGACGATCCCGACTTCAACTCCTGGATCCTGGGCCGGACGCCTGCCCACCGGTGGGGCACCGTGGCGGATCTCGCTGGTCCGGCAGTCTGGCTTGCCTCCGAGGCTTCGAACTTCGTCAACGGCCAGACGATCTTCGTCGACGGCGGAATGACCGTGGTCGTCTAATGAGCGATTTCCAGCTTCCCCAGTCTTCACCCGCGGTTGTGGCGCACGCCGCCGGTGACCTTCGCATCGAGGACATAGCCCTCGTTGTTCCCACCCCCGACCAGGCCGTCGTCGAGATCGCCTACGGTGGCATCTGCGGCTCGGACCTGCACTACTGGCTCCATGGCGCGGCGGGGGAATCGATCCTCAAGGCCCCGATGGTGCTCGGTCACGAAATCGTCGGCACAGTTGTCCAGCAGGCCGCGGACGGCAGCGGTCCGGCCGCCGGAACCGCCGTCGCCGTCCACCCCGCGACCCCCGCCCCGGGTGCCGCCAAGTATCCGGAAGACCGGCCCAACCTCTCCCCGGGCTGCACCTACCTCGGCAGCGCGGCACGGTACCCGCACACGGACGGCGCCTTCAGCCGTTACGCCACCCTGCCGTCCCGCATGCTCCGGGCCCTTCCGGCCATGCTGGACTTGCGCACCGCGGCGCTTGTGGAGCCTGCCAGCGTTGCTTGGCACGCCGTCGCCCGCGCGGGGGACGTGGCCGGAAAGACGGCGCTGGTGATCGGAAGCGGTCCGATCGGTGCGCTGGCTGTTGCTGTCCTCAAGCGCGCGGGGGCATCCCGGATCGTGGCCGTCGACATGCACGACAAGCCTCTTGAGATCGCGCGTGCAGTGGGCGCCGACGAGGTCCTCAAGGGCGATGACGCGGAGGCGATCGCCGCCGTGGAGGCCGACGTCGTCATCGAGTCCTCCGGCAGCCACTTCGGACTCGCATCGGCCATCAAGGGCGCCGTCCGCGGTGGGAAGGTGGTCATGGTCGGGCTGCTGCCCTCAGGACCGCAGCCGGTCTTCATTTCGTTGGCCATCACCCGCGAGCTCGAACTGCTCGGGTCGTTCCGATTCAACAACGAGATCGACGAGGTCATTGCGGCGCTCGCGGACGGTTCGCTCTACGTGGACCCGGTAGTGACGCACGAATTCACGCTGGACCGTGGACTGGAGGCCTTCGAGGTGGCCAGGAACTCGGCCGAATCGGGGAAGGTACTGCTGAACTTCCAGCCTGTGGCCTAAGCTCTCAGGCGGTGAGGCGATGAGCCGAGCGGCACTGGCGGTCAGCCGTCAGCGCCGCTCGACTGGAACGAACACCCGTGGCTGGCCTTCCCAACTGGGTGACAGGTCTGCGATGGTCTCCCGCATGATGTTGGACGAGGCCTCGCGGGCTTTGTCACCATCCCCGTCGCTGATGCCCTGGGCTACATCCAGGTGCCACTGCAAGGCCGCTTCCTTCGGATGTTCGGGCATGAGCCCGTGAACCGTCCGGCCGGTGAGCGTCTCCGTGACCTGCCCGATCAAGTTCGCGAACATTTCATTGCCGGAACCGGAGAGCACCAAGGCGTGAAAGCGGATGTCAAGGTCCAGGAACGTGGGCATGTCGCCCGCGCGGCCCGCTTCACGCATGGCCAGGGAGATCTCCAACAACTCGCTGCGCAGCGACTCCGGAGCGTTTTCCGCAGCCAGCTCCGCAGCTACGGGCTCGACGGCGGAACGGAGTTCGGCGAGGGAGCGCAACTGGGCGCCGCGGCCTTCTCCGGCCAGCCGCCAACGGATGACAAGCGGATCGAAGGGATTCCAGCGGTGCGCGGGGAGGACCCGGATGCCAACACGCTTGATGGTTTCCACCAGTCCCAATGACTGCAGTACCCTGACGGCCTCACGCACCACCGACCGTGACACTTTGAGCTCTTCCTCAAGGTGCTCGGCCAACATGACGTGACCGGTGGGGAGCTTACCGCCGACGATCCGGGTACCCAGGTGCTCGACAGCGCGGTAGTGGAGACTGGTTGACATAGTCGTAAGCATAGTGGCGTTGACCACTCTGCTACCGGAAGCCCGAGCGCCGGGAACTCCCCACGGTGCTGGCTCGCAACATAGACTCTTTTGTGACGCGGACGTTTCCAAAACGTGGGCGCAACTTTCCCAGACGTGGTCCGAATACGTATGGTTTATTCCAGCTACTGCTCTAGAAAGCGTTTCCTCGCTTCTAGCAGGACTCGATGCACAAGAATGAATTGGAGTTTTGATGTCAGCACACATCGGTGTCACCGGCCTCGCGGTGATGGGCGCCAATCTGGCCCGCAACCTGGCCCGCAACGGCTTCACCGTTGCCCTCCACAACCGCTCCGTCGAAAAGACCGACGCCCTGCTGGCCAAGCACGGCACGGACGGCGACTTCATCCGCACGGAAACCCTCCAGGAACTCGTGGACTCCCTCGAGAAGCCCCGCCGCGTCCTGATCATGGTGAAGGCCGGCAAGCCGGTTGACGCTGTCATCGACCAGCTCGTTCCCTTGCTGGAGCCCGGCGACATCGTGATCGACGCCGGCAACTCGCACTACGAGGACACCCGCCGCCGCGAAGCCGCGCTGGCCGAGAAGGACCTGCACTTCGTGGGCGTCGGTGTTTCCGGCGGCGAAGAGGGCGCCCTCAACGGCCCCTCCATCATGCCCGGTGGTTCCAAGGAGTCCTACGAAGCTTTGGGCCCGCTGCTCGAAAAGATCTCGGCCAAGGTTGACGGCCAGCCCTGCTGCGCCTGGATCGGCACCGACGGCGCCGGCCACTTCGTCAAGATGGTCCACAACGGCATCGAATACGCCGACATGCAGGTCATCGGCGAAGCCTTTGATCTCCTGCGCTCCGGCGCCGGCATCGAGCCGGCCGAGCAGTCCAAGATCTTCGCCGAATGGAACAAGGGCGAACTCGCTTCCTTCCTGATCGAAATCTCCGCGGAGGTCCTGGGGCACGTGGACGCCAAGACGGGCAAGCCGTTCGTCGACGTCGTCGTGGATGCTGCCGGCCAGAAGGGCACCGGCCGCTGGACGGTCATCTCCGCCCTTGAGCTCGGCTCCCCGGTATCGGGCATCGCGGAGTCCGTCTTCGCGCGGGCCCTCTCTTCCCAGGCAGAACAGCGCAAGCTTGGCCAGGAGCTGCTCGCCGGCGAGGAAATCGCCGTCGAGGTCCCGGAGAACTTCGTCGAGGACGTCCGCCAGGCGCTTTACGCCTCCAAGCTGGTTTCCTACGCCCAGGGCCTGGACATGCTGACCTCCGCCGCGAAGGAATACGGCTGGGACCTCAAGCTCGATGAAATCGCTTCGCTGTGGCGCGGCGGCTGCATCATCCGCGCCGAGCTGCTCAAGGAAATCACCAACGCCTACGCTGCCGTTGAGAAGCCGGCCAACCTGCTGTTCGCCCCGGCCTTCACCAAGGCCATCGCCGGCGCGCTGCCGGCATGGCGCCGCGTGGTGGCCACGGCTGTCCAGCTGGGCATCCCGGTTCCGGTGTTCTCCTCCTCGCTGGCCTACTACGACGGACTTCGCCGCAAGCGCCTCGCTGCAGCGGTCATCCAGGGACAGCGCGACCTCTTCGGAGCGCACACCTACGGCCGCGTTGACGCCGAGGGTACCTTCCACACCCTGTGGGGCGAAGACAAGTCCGAGATCTCGGCAGTCGACACCCACTAGAGATTGGGGCAGGCCCTTTCGTGTCGACTCCGTCGCCACGTAGGGACCCTGCTGCCCCACTCTAGGGGCAGGCCCTTTCGTGTCGACTCCGTCGCCACGTAGGGACCCTGCTGCCCCACTCTAGGGGCAGGCTCGATTCGGTTCAAGACAAAGGCCGGTGCTTCCGCGTTACTGTGGAGGCGCCGGCCTTTGCCGTAGGTACGTCCCGAAGGAAACACCACACGCCACCCGAGGAGCAGTCCATGCCGCAACGCGTCGCATTTGTCACAGGTGCGTCTACAGGAATCGGCTTCGAAGCCGCCATCAAGCTCAGCAAGGCAGGAATGGTGGTGTACGCGGGGGCTCGGCGCGTCGAAAAGATGGAGCCGCTCAAGGCCCACGGAATCAAGGTGTTGTCCTTGGACGTCACTGAGGATGACTCGATGAAGGCCGCCGTGGACCTCGTCCTGGCCGAGCAGGGGCGGATCGACGTGCTGGTGAACAACGCCGGATACGGATCCTACGGTTCCTTGGAAGAGGTTCCGTTGGATGAGGGCCGGCGCCAGTTCGAGGTCAATGTCTTCGGCCTCGCCCGGATGTCCCAGCTGGTGATTCCCGTGATGCGTGCTGCGGCCTCCGGCAGGATCATCAACGTCTCCTCGATCGGCGGCAAAATGTATGAACCCCTGGGAGCCTGGTACCACGCAACCAAATTCGCCGTCGAGGGCCTCAGCGACTCCCTGCGCCTGGAACTAAAGCCCCATGGCATCGACGTGGCTATCATCGAGCCCGCCGGCACGGACACGGAATGGGGAACCATCGCGGGGGAGAGCCTGCTGACGGTCTCAGGACATGGACCATATCGCGAGCAGGCCGGGATCGTGGCAGCCGCTCTTGCATCGACGTCGGGAACTGCGCTGTCGACGCACCCGCGCACCGTGGCGGGCGCCATTGTGCATGCCGCAACGTCACGAAGGCCCAGGACCCGATACCCGGTGGGTAGGGGGGCCTGGACCATTCTCGCCTTGCGGAGGGTACTTCCCGACCGGGCGTTCGACACCGTTTTTTGGAACGCCTACAAACGCTTTTCCGGTTAGATCCGGTATTCGATGTAGTACTCGGCGGGGTCGACCGCGGGTTTGGTTTCGCTCTTGGCATCACGGTGGCGCCACGTCGCCGGGACGCCGGTGATAATCGACTCAGGCGGTGCGTCCTTGACCACCACGGCGTTGGCGCCGATGGCACTGTCGGCGCCTATGGTGATGGGACCAAGGACCTTGGCCCCCGCTCCGATGGTGACCCGATCTCCGATGGTGGGGTGCCGCTTGACCTTGGCCAACGAGCGGCCACCCAACGTCACGCCGTGGTAGATCATGACGTCTTCGCCGATCTCGGCAGTCTCGCCGATCACCACACCCATGCCATGGTCAATGAAGAACCTGCGGCCGATGGTAGCGCCGGGGTGGATCTCGATGCCGGTCAGGAACCGGGTGAGTTGCGAGATGATCCGGGCCGGGAAGCGCAACTCAGGCTTTTGCCACAATTTGTGGGTCAGGCGGTGCGCCCAGATGGCATGCAGCCCGGAGTAGGCAAAGAAGTTCTCAAAGGAGCCTCGGGCCGCCGGGTCATGTGACCGGGCGGCCTCGAGGTCTTCCATAAGTCTTGCGAAGAAGCTCACAAAGACCTTTCTACAGGAAATGAAAGAAAGCGGTTGCGCGGGGTCCGCAATCAGCCGCGAATGTCGTCAAAAAGTACCGTGGAGATGTAACGTTCGCCGAAGTCGGGAACGATTGCCACGATGAGCTTGTCCTTGTTCTCCGGACGCTTTGCGAGCTCCAGCGCACCCCAAACGGCCGCACCGGCCGAGATGCCGCCCAGGATGCCTTCCTTGGTGCCGAGGGCACGTGCGGTGGCCACGGAGTCCTCGAGGGTTGCGTCGAGAACCTCGTCGTAGACGTTGGTGTCGAGGATTTCCGGAATGAAGTTCGCGCCGAGACCCTGGATCTTGTGCGGGCCCGGGGCGCCGCCGTTCAGGATGGGGGAGTCCTTGGGCTCAACGGCCACGATCTGGATTTCGGGCTTGCGCTCCTTCAGGACCTGCCCGACGCCGGTGATGGTGCCGCCAGTGCCGACGCCGCCGACGAAGATGTCCACTCCGCCTTCGGTGTCCGCCCAGATTTCCTCGGCCGTGGTGGCGCGGTGGATTGCCGGGTTTGCCTCGTTGGCGAACTGCTGGGCCCAAATGGAGTTCTCCGTGTTGGCGACGATCTCCTGTGCCTTCTCGACGGCGCCACGCATGCCTTCAGAGCCCGGAGTCAGGACAATCTCGGCACCGTAGGCGCGCAGCATGACCCGGCGCTCGGTGGACATGGTTTCCGGCATCGTGAGGATGACCTTGTAACCGCGCGCCGCGCCGACCAGGGCCAGCGCGATGCCGGTGTTGCCCGACGTTCCCTCGACGATGGTGCCGCCCGGCTTCAGCGCACCGGACTTCTCGGCGGCGTCGACGATGGCGACGCCGATACGGTCCTTGACGCTATTGGCGGGGTTGTAGAACTCCAGCTTCACCGCAACCGTGGCGTCCAAGCCTTCGGTGAGCCTGTTCAAGCGGACCAGGGGGGTTCCGCCGATCAGCTGGGTGACGTCGTCGTAGATCCGTGCCATGTAATCATGCCTATTCTCTGAATTCGCTGAAATAGCTACTGCTGAGGTCAGCCTAACGAGCGGTGCTACACGCTGCTACGCGCGGAGCCACGAAGAGTAATATTTCCGGGCCTTGGCGAGCTTGGGGTTGATGATGACCTGGCAATAGCCCTGCTCCGGGAACTTGGCGTAATAGTTCTGGTGGATGGACTCGGCTTCGTAGAAGTCCGGCAACCTGCTCACCTCGGTCACAATCGGCTTGGACCACAGTTCCTGGTTCCGGAGGATGGCTTCTTCGAAGAGGATCTTTTCTTCGGTGGTGGTGTAGAACATCGAGGACCGGTACTGGGTCCCGACGTCGTAGCCCTGGCGGTTGAGGGTGGTGGGATCGTGCAGGGCGAAGAACATGTCCAGGATGATGTCCGCCGGAATGATGTCCTCGTCGAAAGTCACGGCGACGACCTCCGCGTGGCCCGTCATTCCGGAGCAGACGTCGTAATAGTCAGGGTTGCGGATGCGCCCGCCGGTGTAGCCGGAAACCACGGAACTGACGCCCTTGGTCTTCTGATAGACAGCGTCAAGGCACCAGAAGCAGCCTCCACCAAGTACAAAAGTTTTCATGATCTCTTCAATGGCTGGGAGTCCTGGATGATTCCCGCACAACCTTACGGGACTGTGACGGCGCAGACCTGGCCACTGGCAACAATCTCAAACAGTCCGGTTGCCGCAAGCGCGTCTTGGCCGCCGGATGCGCAAGAATGTAATGCATGGAAGCTGTGAACACCGCGGTTGCAGATACAGGATCCGGGGAAGAACCGGAAAACGGTACAGCCGGAACTCCAAGAGCCAGCACCCCTACGCTCGGTCAGGTCTTATTGGCAGTGGAGGAGCTCTGGCCGGAATCGCTCGCCGAGGAATGGGACGAGGTAGGGCTCGTGGTCGGACGGCCGACAGCCACCGTCACCAAGGTCATGTTCGCCGTGGATCCGACCCTCGCCGCCATTGAGGAAGCCATTGAATGGGGCGCCGAACTCCTCGTCACGCACCACCCTTTGTTGCTCAAGGGCGTCACCTCCGTTGCTGCCACGAGTGCCAAGGGCCTTGCTGTCCATCGGCTCATTGAGTCAGGCACCGGGCTGCTGACCGTGCACACCAACGGGGACTCCGCCGTCGGAGGCGTTTCCGATGTCCTCGCCGACGCGTTTGGGCTGGACAACGTTGTCCCGCTGGCTCCTGCGGCCCACGGCCTGCCGGAAGAGGGGATCGGCCGGGTCGGCGACCTGCCCGAACTCATGACTCTCGGAGATTTCGCCGCCCGGGTGTTCGAGATCCTGCCCTCAGTGGCCGGCGGCGTGCGGGTTGCCGGGGACAAGGACGGGCTCGTGCGCCGCGTCGCCGTTTGCGGAGGTGCCGGTGACAGCCTCTTCGACGCCGTCCGCGCCAGCCAGGCGGACATCTACGTCACCGCGGACATGCGGCACCACCCGGCCTCCGAAGCGCGCGAAGCTGCCGTTGACGGCAGGCCCTACCTCGTCGACGTATCGCATTTCGCGAGCGAATGGCTCTGGTTGCCCGCCGCGGCCGAAGCGCTCGGCAACGTGCTCGCGGACCAGGGTCACGACGTCGAGATCCGGGTGGCTTCCACCAACAGCGATCCGTGGGACTTCATTCTCACTCCCGGCTAAGGCTGGGGCGCGAGGCAGGGGAGCGCGCTAGGCGCTAGAGTCGAGACAAGCAGGCCCAAGGCCTGGCAGGGGCTGAATATCAGTCCCGGCACGATCAAGCGGAGGTAAGCGTGGCCAAGGCAGCACCGGCGGAACAGTTGAAATTGCTCGAACTGCAGGGGTTGGATGCGAAGCTCAAATCCTTGGCGAACCGCCGTCGCGCTTTGGAGACCGATCCCCGCATCACCGATCTTCAGGATGCCCTCAGCGTGGCCAACGGGGCGCTCGGCGCCGCGAAACTTGCCGTCCACGACGCCGAAGCCGAGCTTCGCAGGTCAGAGGCCGACGTCGAACAAGTGGCTGGGCGCATTGCGCGCGACGAAGCCAGGTTGAACAGCGGTACCGGACTTTCCAAGGACCTGGTCGCGCTGCAAAGCGATATCGCCTCACTGAACAAGCGTCGTTCGGACCTTGAGGATGTCGAGCTGGAAATCCTCGAACGCCTGGACGGACTCCGGGAGCGCCAAGCCGCGCAACAGCAGATCGTCGATGACATCCAGGGTTCGTTCTCCGGGATCCGTGCCGAACTTGACGCCGCGATCGCCGAGATTGTTGCCGAAGAGACGGATGTGCGCGCCCAGCGGACCGGTTTCGCCGAAAGGCTCGACGCCGGGATGCTGGCTATCTACGAAAAAACCCTTGCCAAGCGCGGGGTGGGCGCCGCGAGGCTGTTCCACGGCAAGTCCGAAGGCTCGGGAATGACACTCAGCCCCGGCGACCTTGCCGAGGTCAAGGCCGCTGCCGAGGACGAGATCGTGTTCTGCCCCGATTCCGGCTGCATCCTGGTGCGCTCCGCCGAGTGGAACTAGCCACCTGTTCCCCACCCCACTAGTTGGGGAGGATGATGCTGAGGGTGTGCGGCTTGCGCGCCGTGCCTTCCGTTAACTCCGCCCTCCACATTTCCGAAGCGGCCTTGAGCAGCTGTTCGGGCGTCTCCGGGGCCTTGCCTCGACGGCTCAACAAATGCCGGACCAGTTCGCCCCGGGTGTGCTTGGCGAAATGGCTGACGACAGTGCGTTTTCCGTTGGACTCGGAAAAGACGTTGACGGAGACAGTCTGCGCCGCTGGCGGGGCCCAAGCCGCGGCGTAGGTGCTGGAGCGGCAATCCACCAGCAGCTCGCCCTCCACCCGCGAGGCGAGGGCCTGCGTGAGCTGCGGCTTCCAGAATGAGGCGAGGCGCCCGACGTCGGGCAGTGCCGTTCCCATGGACAAGCGGTAGGCGGGCACGCGGTCGCCGAAGCCAATGGCGCCCCACAGGGCGGACACCACAAGGATCGACTCCACCGCCTTGCGGCGCTGTGCCGGTGTCAGGGTCTTGTAGCCTAGCGCGTCGTAGAGAACACCGGAATACACCTGGTGGGCAGGGGCCGCGGGTTCGGCGTTGAGCCGGGTATTGCGTTCGACGTCGTCCTTCAACGATGCGCCCACCCCCAACAATGCGAGGGCGTCCTCATGTGCGCTGACCAGGCCCAACGCGTCGAGCACTTTGGCCCGGTAGCTGTTGAGGTCCGGAAAGCTCAGGGACTCCCATTCGACGGCGGAGCCCTTCTCGGCGGGGGTCTTGCCTTCGGAAGGCGGCAGCAGAATCAGCACCAGTCGATATTAGCCGCAATACAGGCTCCACCCGTCGGGCGCACAGTCCGGCGGCGCCGTCTGGAAAATGCGGAGGGCCCGACGCCGGTAGACTGTAAGGCGGATGGGTTGACTAGGCGGCCGCGCGCCACGTGAGTGGCTCGAGGAACGTCCGGGCTCCATAGAGCAGGGTGGTGGGTAACGCCCACTCGGGGTAACCCGCAGGCCAGTGCCACAGAGAACAAACCGCCTGCGTCTGCGTGTGCCAGCACAGGTAGGCAGCAGGTAAGGGTGAAACGGTGGTGTAAGAGACCACCAGCTCCTTGGGTGACCAAGGAGGCTAGGTAAACCCCACCCGGAGCAAGGCCAGACAGGACACGATCGAGGGCTGCTCGCCCGAGTGTCCGGGTAGGCCGCTGGAGGGCGTCGGCAACGGCGTTCGTAGATGGATGGTCGCCACTCCTTCGCCTGCAATGGCGCGGGAGGACAGAACCCGGCGTATCGGTCAACCCATCCCTCAGCCTTGTGTGAGTGATTTCACGCATTCCGGCGGCCAAAGCCTCCCGTGCCAGACCTTAGAATGGACAGTGAACGTAGAAGTTCCACCGCCGGTTCTGCGTTCGCAGCCGGCGGTTTTTCTTTGCAACGTTCGAGGTGTCCGGGCAGACCGAAGTCCCGCCGATGCCAGTGCCGTTGGATTACTCCGGGCGGCCACCATCTACGTACGAGGACGTATGTAGCTGACCCTAGGAAGGTAGTTCTGTGAGCCAGTCATCAGATTCTTGTCTTGATACGTGGATGGGCCGCGAAGCGCTGGCCGAGGCCATGATTCCGGTGATCGGCCGGCTGTACCGTGAAAACAACGTGGTGACGAGCATCCACGGACGCAGCCTCATCAACAAGTCGTCGATGAACATCTTGAAAGCCCACCGCTTCGCGCGCCGGATGAGCAAGGACGAACTCCGGCTCGAGGAAACCGCGCCGCTGCTGAACATCTTGGCCGAGCTTGAACTCGGGGCTGCTGCGATCGACATCGCCCGCCTGAACGAGAAGTACAAGGCCGAGGCCCCGGGAACGCCCCTGGAAGACTTCCTGCGCGCCGAACTTGCCGAGGTTGTCGGGCGCCGCGGCGCGGATGACCGGACCAGCACCGACGTCGTGCTCTACGGTTTCGGTCGTATCGGCCGCCTGCTGGCGCGCCTCCTCATCGAAAAGGCCGGCGGCGGGCACGGCCTGCGGCTGCGCGCGATCGTGGTCCGCAAGGGCGCCGAGAACGACCTCGTCAAGCGCGCCAGCCTGCTGCGGCGCGACTCGGTGCACGGCTCCTTCGAAGGCACCATCCGCGTGGACGAGGAATGCAACACGATCACGGCCAACGGTGTCCAGATCCAGGTCATCTACTCGGACAACCCCTCCACCGTTGACTACACGGCCTACGGCATCAAGGATGCGCTCGTGGTCGACAATACGGGCCGCTGGCGCGACGCCGAGGGCCTGTCCCAGCACCTGCAGAGCAAGGGTGTCGCGCGCGTGCTGCTCACGGCTCCGGGCAAGGGCGAGCTGAAGAACATCGTCCACGGCATCAACCACTCCTCCATCGAGGACACGGACACGATCGTCACCGCGGCCTCGTGCACCACGAACGCCATCACCCCGGTGCTCAAGGCACTCAACGACAAGTTCGGCGTCGTCCACGGCCACGTGGAAACCGTGCACTCGTTCACGAACGACCAGAACCTGATCGACAACTTCCACAAGGGCGACCGCCGCGGCCGCTCGGCCGCCCTGAACATGGTCATCACCGAAACGGGTGCGGCCAAGGCAGTGGCGAAGGCCCTTCCGGAACTGCAGGGCAAGCTGACCGGCAACGCGATCCGCGTCCCCACCCCGGACGTGTCGATGGCCATCCTGAACCTGAACCTTGAAAAGGGAACCACGAAGGAGGAAGTCAACAACTACCTTCGCGAGATGTCCCTGCACTCGGAGCTGCGCAAGCAGATCGACTTCATCGACTCACCCGAGGTCGTCTCCACGGACTTCGTGGGCTCCCGCCGTGCAGGCATCGTGGACGGCCTGGCAACCATCGCCAACGACAAGAACCTCGTGGTCTACGTCTGGTACGACAACGAATTCGGTTACTCCTGCCAGGTAGTGCGTGTCATGGAGGAAATGGCCGGGGTGAACCCGCCGTCGTTCCCGGCACGCAGTGTTGCTGTTGACCTTGAGTCCAAGGCAACGTTGGAGCCCGCCGGCGTCTAGCCGGCTCTGGTCAGGACCAGGAAAGACACAGGGGATTCCCGGCTGATTCGCTGGTATCAGCCGGGAAACCTGACCAGAATGGACGCATGGAAAGCGAAAAGATTCTGGAACATGAAACAACCCTGGAACACGCACTGGACGTAGCGCGCGCCAACCTCAAGGAAGCCCAGCGCCTGCTCGACGAAGCCAAGGCCGCACACGCCGCCGGTGATATCGCTGAGGACCGAGTCATCCAATTGAGGTCGCTTCTGGAGTTGGCGGCCGAAGACCTGAAACGCGTCACCAAGGAGCAGTAAGCCGCCGCTGCAACGGGCCGCACGCTGGCTTGTACGGGCAGTTGTGATTGTTCCGACACTGTGACTTGTCCTCCACACTGTGGATATCGACGTCGGTTGTCAGTGCCCTGATCTAGTCTCAAGGGACGTATTCCTCCCCGAAAGGACACAATCCCTTGAGCACCACTTGGGCCGCCTATCGACGCGCCCGCCGTCAGTCCCGGCAGGCCTGGGTGCTGGTGATCCTCATCATCGCCGGTGGACTTGCCGGCATAGGGTGGTTCTTCACCAACGGCCAGTTCGCAGTGGCCCAGGACCCGGGCAATGGAGCGACGGAAGCTCCCGTCTTCGACCCGAGTTGGATGAAGCCGGTGGAAGCTGTTCAGCCGGTACCTGCCGGTTCAGCCGTTGATGCACTGGAAGCGCTTCCCGTGAAGGGGCGCGCCGCCAAGGACAACTATGACCGCAACGAATTCGGCCAGGCATGGCTCGACGTCGACCGGAACGGCTGCGATACCAGGAACGACATCCTTAGGCGGGATCTTGCAGCGGCGGAGTTCACGGCAGGCTCCAAATGCAGGATCGCTTCCGGGGAGCTACGTGAGCCATACATCGGCCAGGACATCCATTTCCGCCGGGGCTCCGAAAGCAGCTCGGCCGTACAGATCGACCATGTGGTGGCTCTCGGGGACGCCTGGCAGAAGGGTGCCCAGCAGCTCACGGCCAAGCAGCGCCAAAGCCTCGCCAATGATCCCCTCAACCTGATTGCCGTCGACGGTCCTGCCAACGTGAAGAAGGGCGCGAGCGACGCCGCGAGTTGGCTCCCTGCCAACAAAGGCTTTCGCTGCCATTACGTAGCCCGGCAGGTGTCCGTCAAAGCCGCCTACAGGCTCTGGGTCACCCAGGCAGAGAAAGACGCCATGAGGCGCGTCCTGGACTCGTGCCCCGGCCAGCGGACCATCAGGGCGATGTAGCCACCCGGAAGCGCGGGGCTGCCGCGTCAGGCGCGCTTTGCCTGGGCTGGAGGAAGTACCAAGTGGCCATGTCCGAGTTGCCAGGCTCCGCCTTCGTCGATCCTCTCCAGCACCACTCGCTGAAGCGAGGTTTCGCGGGGGAGCCGGTCAAGGTTTTCCATGCCCCGGTGCCGGAAGGTGAAGTAGACAGCGTCGCCCGGGGCGTCGGAGCAGCGGTCGAGGGTGAATCGGCGGGCAAAAGCTGCGATGTTGCTGTCCGGTAGTTTCTGTGCCAGATAGGGATCCAGCATCCAGGAGTCGCAGCTCGCCGCGGAGACCGCTTTGTCCGGGAAGTGTAGGTCAAAGAACTCCCTGGCCTGGCTGAGGCTCGTGTCTACGAGGGCGGGGGAGAGACCACCATCTTCTGGGATGTGTATCCCCAGCACCCAGGAGTCGCTTGCGGCGGACCCTTCCGCGTCGCCGCGGACAAGGTGGAATTGCAAGCGGCCGATCCGGAAGATGTTTCCGGCCATGTGAAGCGTCAGCCACGCCCACGTGTCCAAACCGAAGCGCCCATGAACCCGTCGATTGATGCGAAGGTTCAGTCCCACATCGGCCAGGATCGCGGCGGAAGATTCCGGCGGGATGCCAAGGGCAAGATGATGGCGGTGGACCACAGGAGCGAAGCGCAGGAGCGCCTCAATCCAGTCCGTCTCCGTGCAGCCATCGGCGGGGGCAGATTTGCTTGGAAAGGCGCCCAATCGGGCGTGAAGCACGGCAAGGGCCCGTCGCGTTCCGTCTCCGGGCGGTGACCCCAGCAACGCGGCACACGCCAAGGCGTCCTCGCCGTGGATGTCGAGGAGGCTGAACAATTCGTCCTGCGCGATGCCGCCCATCAGTCAGTGCCCGAAGGGATCCGGATCGACGCCCGGCATCCAGGTCAAGCCGGGTACTCCCCAGCCGTTCTTCTTGGCCTGCTTCATGGCCTTCTTGGCGTAGCGGTCAACCAGGCGGTTCACGTAGAGCTTGCCGTCAAGGTGGTCGAATTCGTGCTGCATGACCCTCGCGAACCAGCCTGTCGCAACGAAATCCACTGGCTTGCCGTAGCCGTCGAAGCCCTGGACGCGAGCCCATTCGGCCCGCTGCAGCGGGTAGTGTTCCCCAGGGAATGACAGGCAGCCTTCGACGTCTTCTTCGGGATCCGGAAGTGCTCCGGGGATCTTGGAGAGGGTGAGAACCGGGTTGACCAGGACGCCTTCGTCGGGTGCGTCGTCGTCGTTCGCGTATTTGAAGATGAAGATCCGTTTACCGACGCCCACCTGGGGTGCCGCCAGCCCGACGCCGTTGGCGGCTTCGTTGGTCTCGAACATGTCCGCAATCAAGGTGCGCAGTTCGTCGTCGAACTCATCCACCTCGCTCGCCCGGCGGTGAAGCACGGGCTCGCCCCAGATGGTGACTGGCAGGACGGTCATGTCAGGTGTTCCTCTGGTTCTCGGGTCTGGAATGGCCAAAATCGGCCGGGACAAAGCAAAGGCCGCACTGGATAACCAGTACGGCCTTTGGCTGCGATCGATAATTGCTACCGACCTCATGAGGGTGAGCGACGGGGGTTGAACCCGCGACCTCCTGGACCACAACCAGGCGCTCTGCCAACTGAGCTACGCCCACCATGCGCCTTTTACGCTTTCGGAATGACCCGTTCGCTGCGAAGGCAACGACAAAAACTATACCCCGTCTTGAGGGGTGGTTTTGCCACTTTTGACCGTTTGGCTGAAATTTCCCGAAAAGGTGCCTCAGATCACGTGCTTGCCGGGGCCTCCGGGCCAGGTGCAATCTGCTTGGAAATCTTCTGGGCCGTTGCTGTATCGGGTCCAGGAGCCGGGACGAACACGGCCTCGCGATAGTAGCGCAGCTCGTCGATGGAGTCCCTGATGTCTCCGAGCGCGCGGTGGCCGCCATGTTTGGCGGGCGACTGGAAATAGGCGCGGGGGAACCATCGGCGGGAGAGCTCCTTGATAGTGCTGACATCGATGACCCGGTAGTGGAGGTGTTCGACGATGTTGGGCATGTCCCGCGCGAGGAACATCCGGTCTGTGCCGACTGAGTTGCCACCCAGCGGTGCCTTCTTCGGATCGGGTACCCATTTCTCGATGTACTCCAGGACGATCGCTTCGGCCTCGGCCATGGTCTTGCCGTGCGGGAGCTCGTCCAGGAGTTTCGAACGGGTGTGCATGTCGCGGACGAAGTCGTTCATCTGTTCAAGCGCAGCGTCTTCAGGCTTGATGACGACGTCTACGCCATCACCCAGGATGTTCAGCTCCGAATCGGTGATCAAGGCCGCGACCTCGATCAGGGCGTCGTTTTCCAGGTCGAGACCGGTCATCTCACAGTCGATCCAGACGATGCGTTCATTAGTAATAGGCACCCGTCAAGCCTACCTTTCGGGCGCACGGGAAGGGTGTCGGGGCGCTCCATTCCGCGCCCGCGGCATACTGCGGCTGGTAAACTGGGCCGTTGTCGAGCGGTTGTTGCCTGCATCGATGAGCTGGACCAATGTAGGTAGGGACTGGAATATCATGACGGCAGGCGGAACGGGCGTGGGCACCTCAAATAGCCGGGACGAGGCAAAGGAACCCTCGGCGCCGTCGGAGAAGGCCGTCGCCCGTCTCGATTCCCCGGATGCCCCGCTCCTCGGGGCCGCCACTCCCGGCCAGATCAAGGCCTTTGTGGCCATCTGGCAAGGATTTTTTGGATCCCTGATGATCTTCGCCGGTTCGATCGGCGCCGGCTGGATCGCCAACGGCTCGCCCATGTTCAGGCACCCCCTTGTCATCGCCCTGCGCACTGAGGGCTGGGGCGTCACGACCTCCACCATCCTGCTGACGGCGGGGGCCATGCTTTTGGTCAGGTCATGGTTGAGGCTCGGGCAAAGGCTCAAGGACTGGGGGCCAGGCTCGCTCAGATCCGTGGTTGTCGCCGTAGCGGCGTGGGCAGCGCCCCTGATGTTTGCCGTGCCCATCTATTCACGCGACGTGTACGCCTATACCGGCCAAGGCAGGCTGGTACTGGAAGGCCAGAACCCATACACCGCAGGGATTTCTTCGCTCAGCAACTGGTTTTCCCTGGGCGCCGACCCTGCCTGGGCTGAAGCCAAGACGCCGTACGGACCCTACTTCCTGTGGCTTGCCAGGTGGGTTGTGGGCATCACCGACGCCCAGCCCGATTTTTCCGTTTTGCTCTTTCGCGTTCTGGCGACTGTCGGAGTGCTGCTCTGCGTGATGTATGTTCCCAGGCTCGCTGAACTGCACGGGATCAATCCCGGCCGTGCGCTGTGGATCGCGGTGGCCAACCCGCTCTTTCTCATCAGCTTCGTCGCAAGCGCCCACAACGATGCCCTCATGGTGGGCCTGGCGGTGGCTGGGATGTATTTTGCAGCCACCGGGCGCCATATCACCGGGCTTCTGCTGGTCACGGCGTCCATAGGCATCAAGCCGATCACGGTACTTCTCTTGCCTTTCATAGGCCTCATGTGGGCAGGTCCTGCTGCCAGTTGGGCGCGCAAGTTCCTGTTCTGGGGCGCGACGGCAGGCATCAGCTTTGCAGTCCTGGCAGTGAGCGGGATTCCTTACAACCTTGGCTTTGGGTGGGTCTGGGCCATCCTCGATCCGACACCGGGCTACACGGGATACTCGCCTTCGGGCTTCCTGGGCCAGCAGGTCGAGGTGATCGCCAATCTCCTGGGACTGCCTGGGTCCACTGTGGCCACGGGGCTGCGCACCCTCATGAAGTGGGCCGGAATCGGGTTGGTGGTTGTCCTGATGTTCCGCGGCGACTATTCACGGCTGGTGAGACGCGCGGCCCTGGCGTTTGCCGCCGTCGTCATGCTTTCTCCGATTATCCAGCCGTGGTACATCCTGTGGTTCATCCCGCTGCTCGCGGTCACAGGCATCAGGGACGACTGGCAGATCAAGTCCCTCTATGTCGCCGTGACGTTCTTCGTGGCCTTCGGCGCACAGGATCAGATTTCGGTGCTGTCCTTCGTGGAACTGAACGTCAAAGTGTCCTCCCTGTCCTTCCTGGTGGCCGCGGGATTCACTGTCTACCTGATGGTGTTGGACGTTCACACGCGAAGGCTGCTGATCCGTTCGACCCCTGCGCAACTGCTCCGCAGGCTTGAGCAGCGGCTCAGGCGCTCCGAATAGCAGTTCTTGCGCTGGACTTGCGTCCCAGTTCCACGGTCCGCTGCACGGACCACCAGAGCAGGACAACCAAAAGCACGTTTCGTGCAGTGAGCACCGCTGCCATCACGGGGTTGGCGTGGATCAGCGGCGTGTAGAACAGCGGGTAGATCACAAAAGTCGTCATGGCGATCCCCATCAGGAGGGCGGCAGGAACCCGCCAACGGTTCCAGTCGTGGGTCAGCCCGGCGATAACCACCGGCGCAAGCCAGATGATGAATTGCGGCGACCCCACCTTGTTGAACACGATGAACGCGGTGGTCATCATGAGGGCGCCCTCGAGAAACAGCTCTTCCGGTTCGGCGCCCCGACGAAGCGCCCAAAGCAAGAGGGCAGAGCCCGCGACGGCGGCAAGCACCAAGAGCGGCTGCATCATGAACGCCGCCACATTGGCTCCCGGCCCGTACACCTCGGTGGAATTGATGGCGACGTTGTCGGCGATTTTGGAGCCGCCGATGTTGAACACGCTCAACCAGACCCAGGGCGTTGAGAACGTGGCTTCCAGTTGCATGCCGCGTTCACCCTGGTTGGTCAAAAAGTCCAGGATGTGCGGGAGGCCGCCTGAAAGGTAGGTGCCCAGTGCGACGGCTGCGGTGACGGCCGCGCCGCACGCGATGATCCTCAGCCTGCGGTGGCTCGCGATGACGATGGGTACCAGGACGGCGGCTGGCCAGACTTTGATCCACGTGGCGATGCTGAGGAGCATGCCCGCCGCCACGGGCCGCGTGGCGGCGTACAGCAGGGCGACCAGCACGATGGGTGCCGTGATGCCCTCCACCCGGGCGAAGCTGAGGTAGCCCATGAACGCGGTAAAGAACAGCCACCACCAAGCGGGTGCAATACCGCTTGCCTTGCGCGGGCCGCGGGTCAAGATGAACAAACCGGCCGCATTGAGCGCGGTGATGATCAACGTCCACACCAGCAGGTATGGACCAGGGCCCGCGATGTTGGCCAGGAAGATCGGAATCTGGGCGAGCACCGGGTAAACCCAAGGGCTGATGGCTCCGTGGAGATCCGCGGGGTTGTAGCCGGCCATCGCCCACTGACGGTACTGCTCGGTGTCGCTGAACGTGTTTCCGGACAGGAAGAAACTTGCCATCCAGCCGAGGAAATACACATGGATGGCGGCGAAACCCCACCAAACGCTGGAGGGACGGCTGAACCAGTCGACGGCGGCAGGCGGCAGGGCGGCGTCGCGCACGCGGGCCAGCCCGTCGAAGAATCGAACGGAAATCTCAGGACTCCTTGGCAGCGGCGGCAGGTTCGTTGGCCGGGATCTTCTTGCCCAAAAGGTACAGGCGGCGTACGGACCAGCAGAACAGGACCACCAGCAGGACGTTGCGCACCGTCAGGACCAAGGCCATCAAAGGGTTGTTGTGGCTGAGTGCGTCATAGAAGAGGGGGTAGATGAAGTATGTGGCCACCCCAATGGCGATGAGCATCGCCGCGGGCACCCGCCATTCCTTCCAGCTGTGGGCAAGCCCGACGGCGACGGCAGGCGCCAGCCACACCATGAACTGGGGTGACCCGACCTTGTTGAACACGACGAAGGCCGTGGCCATGGTCAGGGATCCAGCCAGTAATAGTTCGGTGCGGTCCGCTCCGCCACTTCGCTTGCCGTTGTGGAGTGCCCAGAAGGTCAGGGCAGCCACCAGGATCGCGGCGAGGGCAAGGAGGGGCTGCATGAGGAAGGACATGAAGGCCGTGCCCGGCCCATCCACCTGCATCGAGTTGATGTCCGTGTTCATGTACATCCTGGAGTCACCCACATGGAGGACCGAGAGCCACAGCCAAGGAGTGGTGAAGGTCGCTTCCAACTGCATGCCACGATCGCCTTGCTGGGTCAGGAAGTTAAGGAGCTTCGGCAGTTGACCTACGGCAGCCGTCAGGGCGATCACTAAGACGCTGGTCAGAATACCGGCAGCCACCACTTTGGTTCTCTGCTTGACCACGGTGAACAACGAAAGCATGACGGCGGCCGGCCAAACCTTCATCCAGGTGGCAACGCTCAGGAGGGTGGAGGCAATGAACGGGTGCGACACCCCGTACGCCAAGGCGATCAGGACGATGGGGGCAGTCAATCCGTCCACCCGGGCGAATCCCAGCCAACCCATGATAAAGACGAAGACCAGCCACCACCATCCCGCCGGGATGGCCTCGCGACGGCGGCCCCGTCCCGTGAGCTTGGCGAGGGCGACGCCGTTGAGCAGGGTGATCATGAGCACCCAGAGAAAGAAGAACGGACCGGGTCCGGCCAAGCCTGCGATGGCCATCGGTACCAAGGCGAGGACGGGGTAGACCCACGGGCTGGGCCCGCCGCTGAGGTTCTCATCCCGGAAACCGGCAGAGGTCCAGTCCCGGTAGATAAAGGTGTCGCTGAAGGCTTCGCCGCGCAGGGAAAGGATCAGCGCGAACACGAGGAAGACCAAGTGCACGACGCAGAAGCCTGCAAGCAGGCCCTTGGGAGAATTGAGCCTTGCCTCCACCGAAGAGGGAAGAACGCGATGACGGAACCGTGTGAGCGCGCTGAAGAATGAGTCCGTGGAAATGGGAGGATCCTTGTCAGGTAGTTATCGTCACAGGGTGCCGTAAGGCGCAGCGGCCGGAGCCGCTCCAGACAACATCGGTTCCATTGAATTTCGAGCGGAACCAGCGTGGCTGTGGGTCTGCGGCATCAAACCAGAGCCCCATCCATCCTATCTCAGGCCACTTTCGCGGGCCGACCGATGGTCCGGCTGGCCCCGGGAAGCCAGGGGTGGCGATGCTACAGTTGCAATAATCCATGGCAACCGGCAGTGCCACTTTGGCCCGGATGCGGCAGGAAACCGGACAGGATTTTGTTTGATGGTGACGTCGAAGTTTCGTGAGCGTGAGGTGGGGAGTTCGTTGGCTCATCCAGAGGCGCTTGGCGATTCCACCGTCCCGCCACACGGCACTGTCATAGCCAAAGCGGCAAGGACAGCGGTCCTCCAAGGGTTCGTCGGGTCGTTGCTCATGGTGGCAGGATCGGTCGGCGTCGGCTGGCTGGCCAGCAGCAGTGCCTTGATCCGGACGCCCCTCTTCATCATGGCCAGGACATCGCCGGTTGGTGTGATCCTGTGCACCGTGATGCTCTGCCTTGGTGCACTCCTGCTCCTGCGCTCGTGGCTGCGCATTGCCCAGCGGATCGGCGGATGGAACCCTTCCTCGCGGCCTGTCCTTCGGCGGGCATTGTGGATGTGGGCAGTCCCGATGATGTTCAGCTTGCCGTTGTTCAGCAGGGATGCTTACGCCTACATCGGCCAGGGCCGGCTCATGGAGCAGGGCCTGAACCCATATACCAACGGCATCTCGGCCCTGAGCAACTACTTTTCGCTCGGACCCGACAAATTGTGGACGGAAGCACCGACGCCTTACGGTCCGCTGTGGCTTTGGATTGAACAGGGTGCCGTATGGGTGAGCGCAAGCGTCCCCGAGCTTGCGCTGATTCCCTTCCGTCTGGCTGCCCTCGCCGGGGTCGTACTGCTCGCTGTCTACGTTCCCCGCCTCGCTGCGCTCCACGGCGTCAATCCGGAGCGGGCGCTGTGGCTTGGGGTCCTCAACCCGGTTCTCCTGATCAACTTCATCGCCAGCGCGCACAACGACTCCTTGATGTTGGGACTGGTTGTTGCCGGGCTGTACTTCGCCTCGGTCAAACGACCCGTGCTGGGAATCGTGCTGATCACGGCCTCGATCGCCATCAAGCCGATTACTTTGATTGCCTTGCCTTTTGCCGGACTGCTGTGGGCTGGTGCCCGTGCCGGCTGGGGCCGCAGGATGATCTGTTGGGCGGCCACGTTGGGCTTGTCCCTGGGGCTCCTGGCGGCCGCCGGATTGGTGAACGGCCTGGGATTCGGTTGGCTTGGCGCCCTGCAGACTCCCGGCGCCGTCTGGATCTGGTACGCGCCGGTGGGCTTGCTGGCCCACACGGTGGGGCTCGCCGTCGGACTTTTCGGTGGCCCCGGCGTTCCCGTAACGGACGTCATCCAGACCGCCGGAACGGCGGTTTCGGCGCTTGCCATCGTCTGGCTAGCCGTACGGACGCCTGGCCGCGGATTCGGACTGCCCGCGCCCCTCGAGGACGAATCGGAGTTCAACAAGACCGTGCTTCGCCGGATGGCCTGGGCCTTCGCAGCCGTCGTCGTCTTGGCGCCGGTGATCCAGCCTTGGTACATGGTGTGGCTACTGGTGTTCTTTACGGTGACAGGCATCGCAGACGGCCCCCAGCTCCGGACGGTCTTCTATCTGACAGCGTTCTTCACCCTCATTGCGCTCACAGACCAATTGAGTGTCTTCCAGTGGATCCCCATTGAGGTGGTGCGCGGAGTGGCCATCGCCATCGCGGTCTCCTTCATCGCCTACCTCGTGTTCTTTGACAAGAAGACGCATGTGCTGTTCCGCCCGCGTCGCGGGATTTTGAAGCTCAAGCTCAAACCGAAGTCCTGAACCCGGATTCAGCCGAGGTGTTTCGTCGCTTCACGTAGGGACAAAGGGCTCAGCCTGGCCCGTCGGGTTTCCACGTAGCTCCGTACCCATTGAGGATCGGTCTTGGCATACTCCCGCAGCGTCCAGCCGATTGCTTTCCTGATGAAGAACTCCGTGTCGGCCAGGTTGGCGTCGAGTGCCGCGGCCAGGAGTTCCTGGTCGGTGGCCGACTTTGCCTTGAGCTGGGAGGTGATGGCGGCGCGACGGATCCAGGGGTCCTCGTCGCGTGCCCATGTCCGCAAGAGCGGGGTCAGTGTGCTCCGATGGTGTTGCAGAAGGACGCAAATACGGTCGGAGACACCGTCAACGAAGTCCCACCATGCGCCTGTCCGGATGATTTCTTCGTACAGAGGCAACATCTCCAGATCCTTGGCCACGGACTTGGTGGAGGTCAGGTCGATGGCCGCATAGCGCTCTTCCCGCCATGCAGCTTCCCGCCACAGCAGCCGGACATCGTCCCGAAGTTCGGCGGCGGACCCGAAGGGGAGTTCCTTCGCGGTCGCGAGGACTACGCGACGGACTGCAGGGACCCTGACGCCGAGCGAAGGCATGGATGACTTCATGTACGCCTGCGCCGCCTTCGCACGGTCCGGGTCCGCCTCTGCCTGCAGGCGTTCCCGGATGACGGCGATTCTTCGGTGTTCCATACCGCGACTCTAGGACACCCGAAGGCGGCTCGGACGCGCCACCCGGTTGACTGGGATGATGACGCCCATAGAGTGGATGGAAGAGTTAGTCCGGTGGCCGATCCGGCCCCTTGTTCCTCATGCTTGGAGGCCCTCATGTCCACGGTGAAGACGCCGGAAGAGATTGCGCTCATGCGCGAAGCCGGAAGAGTGGTTGCCAACACGCTTTCGGCGGTTCGTTCGCACGCCGGAGTCGGGGTGTCGCTCAAGGAGCTGGACGAGGTTGCTGCCGCTTTCATGGAGGCCGCCGGAGCCAAGCCGGCGTTCCTGAATTACCGTCCGCGGTGGGCGTCCACGCCCTTTTCAGGCGTCATTTGCACGAGCGTCAACGACGCCGTGGTGCACGGCATCCCGGACTGATATGTTTTGCAGGACGGTGATCTGTTGAGCGTCGATTGCGGGGCATTCGTGGAGGGATGGTGCGGGGACGCAGCAGTCAGCTTCATTGTGGGCACTGCGGATCCGGTGGACCAGGAATTGATCGACGCCACGGACGCCGCCCTCGCCCGCGGAATCGAGGCTGCCCGGATCGGAAACAAGATGGGCGATCTTGCGTACGCCATCGGCGGGGAAGCCAAGCGCAGCGGCTACGGGATACTTGCCGATCACGGCGGGCACGGGATTGGCCGGACCATGCATGCAGAGCCGAACGTGCCGAACATCGGGCGGCCAGGCCGTGGCGTGAAGCTTGTGGAGGGCCTGGTGATCGCTATCGAGCCGATGTTGATCCTGGGTGGCAGCGACGACTACTACCACGACGACGACCAGTGGACCCTGCGCTCGGCCAACGGCCGCCGTGCGGCGCACAGCGAACACACCGTGGCGATCACCGCAGACGGCCCGGTTGTGCTGACACTGCCTTAGCTGGGTTGTTTCGGCCTGCGGGGCCCGGAAAATCAGCGCCGCAGGCGCATGACCGCCCTTCCGGGCACTGCTGTGGAAACCGTGAAGAAGCCAGCCGCCCCGAACAACTTCACCGTTCCCTGGTAGAGATCGGCCGAACCGGCTTTGGGCCGCAGCGAGGGATCGACGGGGTAGCCTTCCACGATCTCGGCGCCATGCGCGAAGGCATGCCCGACGGCGGCGTCCAGCAATGCCGCAGCCACCCCGCTCCTGCGGTGGCCGGGAGAAACCACGAAACAACTCACCGACCAGACTCCCGTTCCTTGCGGGGCGCCCCCTCCTGCGGCCTTGAGGACTTGGGATTGTTCGATGCGCGGATAGCACTGGCGCGGTTCGACCGCGCACCAGCCCACTGCTTCGCCGCCTCGGAACGCGAGGACTCCAGGTTCGGGGCCGTCGTCGAATTTGGCCTTGAGCTGTTCCTTCCGCGTCTTTGGGGGAGTGGCCTTCCAATCCTGACCGGTGAGGGCGAACCATCGGCACCAACAGCGGGAAGGTTCGCCACGGACGCCGAAGAGCTTTTCGACATCGGGCCAGGTTGCGGGGCCCGTGGTGGTGGCTGCGGAAACGAAGTTCAGGACCATGGGAACAGCCTAGAACCAGCGAGTGCCAAGGCCTGGGTTGCGGCGCCGCCGGCTATCCCTGACGTCACCTAGTGCTGCGTGGGGTCGGTGACAAAGTTAACCCCGTCCGGATCGACTGGTCCGGGCTCATTTGGCCGGCTGCGCGATCCCGCCGTCGGTCTAGCCGCCCGCCTGATTCCGGCGTGGTGTTCGCGGTGTTTGGCAAGTGGCTTCTGATTTTTGGGCGCCGCGGATCGCCCAAAGACCGGAATTAGAGCGACCAACGCCGCGCCCGCCAGCACCGCAATGACCCAGATCCATTGTTCTCCGTCCATGTTCTTCACCAGTCTCAGGTCGTCGGTTGTCTGCGTTCGGTCGTTGAAGTCCGGTCTATGCGGCTCGGCATGGATCCTCAGCGAAACACTAGATTGGCTCGTAAACACCGTCGCGAGTGGTCCTTACTCGACTTTCGGGGCTCTTGCGCAGCTGACGTTAACCAAGCAGCCGATGCTGGACGAGCTCAAGAGGCGGCACATCTTGGCGAACGAACATGGGCGCCGTCGGATTCTGCTGGATCATTCTCTTCGCCCAAGTTGCCGGCCCTGTGATTCCGTGGGCCCGGAACTGTCCATTCGAGTGATTGAGCAGAATCCGACATCCCAGCGAAAGAGGATTCCCGGACGGACATGACGCGCCCGGGATTTACACACGTTTTGTCCTATAACCCGAGAAGAGCGGCCCTGAACTACGTCTCCGCAGGTCAGAGCCGCTCTCTGTGTGCCCCGGGAGGGAATCGAACCCCCGACCAAGAGATTAGAAGGCTCCTGCTCTATCCTCTGAGCTACCGAGGCATGCGACGCACGCACAGCCGTGGCTGAGGCGCCACAAAGAGTTTACATTGCGGCGGCTGCCTGTGCAGTCAGCCCACCCTCAACCCGTGACTCTTCCCCCACAGGCGGCCATTCGGGCTGGCTATCCACATACGCGAAGTCCATACTGCCGCGGATCTGCGCGGCCCGTGAAGCTGAAAGAGCCAGACAGGCAACTCAACTCACGTTAGGACTACACCATGAACGACATCATCACTGTCCGGGGATTCGTCGCCACGGAACCCAAAAGTTCGACGACCCCGGGCGGAACGGGAACGGCCTCGTTCCGGTTGGGTTCCACGGAGCGCAGGTTCGACCGCGCCAACGATGTCTGGGTGGATGGCAACACCAATTGGTTCAGCGTCCAGGCGTTCAGGCATCTCGCGGGAAACATAGGATGCAGCGTCAAGAAGGGCCAGCGGGTCATCGTCGTCGGGAAACTGAAGTTGAGGCAATGGGAACACGACGGCAAGATCTACCACGTCGCCGAAATCGTCGCCGAGTCGGTGGGTCACGACCTCATGTGGGGCTCGGCGAACTTCATCCGGACCACCGGTAACACCAGCCCGCAGGGCATGCCTGCGGCCCCTGAGGTGGAGCCGGAGAACCCGTGGCCTTCTGCGGAGGACGATGGGGAGGACGGACCCGATGACGACGAGGATGGCAGTACCGCAGCCGAGCGGGGAGTCATTGTTTCGGCCGGAGAAGGTGATGAGTCGGTCCTCGTTGATACTGAGACGGGAGAACTTGTGGACGCCAAGGTTTGAAATGACGCCAAGGTTTGAAATGACGCCACGGCCTGAAAGGACGCGAGGCCTGAAATGACGCCGGCGCCCCAAACAGGGAACGTCGCGGGCATCCGCGGACGCCGTGCGGCGCAGCAGGGGGCGCGCCGCATGGCAGAATGGCCGGGTGATGAGCAGGGGAACGCCGCGAAAACCATCAGGACGCCGCCACGCGGCCGGAAGCCCAGGTTTGCTGCTTGCAGTGCCGTTACTCCTGGCCGGAATGATGGCCGGCTGCACGGCGCCTGCTCCTGTGGTGTCAGGAAGCGCGCCGGTTTCATCGCCTGCCCCATCGGGTACAGCCAGCGCCACTGCCGCTGTTCCACCCAGTGCCGGGAACCCATCGGCATCGGCTTCGCTCAGCCCGGGCACTGCCGCCCTGAAGCAGACCATGGAGACCGTACTCAAAACCATTGCGGCGGCAACCCCCAAACCGGCACAAGATGCACTGCGATCGCAGCTCGTTTCGGCCGGCATCCCAGCCTCCGCTGTGGAAGTATCCGCGAGCAAGACGCCGACCGGACTGGATGTCGACGCCATCGAGGCCGCGGCCAAACTGGACAAGGACTGTGTCATGGGCGAGATCAGGGACGGTCAGGTTTCAGTGTCCGTCCTGCCCGTGTTGGCCAGCGGCAAATGCTTCGTCGGGGATTCCCGCTAGCAGGGCCGAATGTGAGTTATGCCTTGCCACCCATTAGATTTAACGGCATGGCGGAATTCATTTACACGATGACCAAGGCTCGCAAGGCCGTTGGCGAAAAACTAATCCTGGACGATGTCAGCATGTCGTTCTTCCCTGGCGCGAAGATCGGCGTCGTTGGCCCGAACGGAGCCGGCAAATCCACGATCCTGAAGATCATGGCTGGCATCGACACACCGTCGAACGGCGAAGCCCGCCTCAGCCCCGGCTACTCCGTGGGCATCCTCCTGCAGGAGCCGCCCCTGAACGAGGAAAAGACAGTCCTGGGCAACGTCCAGGAAGGCGTGGGCGAGATCTACTCGAAGATCCAGCGCTTTAACGAGATCTCCGAGGAAATGGCCAACCCGGACGCCGACTACGACACGCTGCTGGAGGAAATGGGCCACCTCCAGGAAGCGATCGACGCCGCAGATGCGTGGGACATCGATTCCCAGCTCGAGCAGGCCATGGACGCACTCCGCTGCCCGCCGGGCGACTCCGACGTGACGGTCCTGTCAGGTGGTGAGCGCCGCCGCGTGGCGCTCTGCAAGCTCCTGCTGCAGAAGCCTGACCTCCTGCTCCTTGACGAGCCCACCAACCACTTGGACGCCGAAAGTGTACTGTGGCTCGAGCAGCACCTCTCTTCCTACCCCGGTGCCGTCCTCGCCATCACCCACGACCGCTACTTCCTCGACCACGTCGCCGAGTGGATCTGTGAAGTGGACCGCGGCCGTCTTTACCCCTATGAAGGCAACTACTCCACGTACTTGGAGAAGAAGCGCGCCCGACTCGAAATCCAGGGCAAGAAAGACGCCAAGCAGGCCAAGCGCCTCACCGAGGAACTCGAATGGGTCCGCTCCAACGCCAAGGGCCGCCAGACCAAGTCGAAGGCCCGTCTGGCCCGGTACGAGGAAATGGCAGCCGAGGCTGACCGCACCAGGAAGCTCGACTTCGAGGAAATCCAGATTCCGCCGGGACCGCGCCTGGGTGGCCTGGTCCTGGAAGCCAAGAACCTGCAGAAGGGCTTCGAAGACCGGACCCTGATCGACGGGCTTTCGTTCACGCTGCCCCGCAACGGCATCGTCGGCGTCATCGGTCCTAACGGTGTCGGCAAGACCACGCTGTTCAAGACCATCGTCGGGCTGGAACCGCTCGACGGTGGCGACCTCAAGATCGGTGACTCGGTCAAGATCTCCTACGCCGACCAGAGCCGTGGCGGCATCGACCCCAACAAGACCCTGTGGGAGGTCGTTTCAGACGGCCTGGACTTCATCCAGGTCGGCCATGTTGAAATGCCGTCCCGCGCCTATGTCGCGGCCTTCGGCTTCAAGGGACCGGACCAGCAGAAGAAGGCCGGGGTGCTCTCCGGTGGTGAGCGTAACCGCCTGAACCTGGCCCTGACCCTCAAGCAGGGCGGAAACCTCCTGCTTCTTGACGAGCCCACCAACGACCTGGACGTCGAAACCCTCAGCAGTCTTGAGAACGCCTTGCTTGAGTTCCCCGGCTGCGCCGTCGTGGTCTCGCACGACCGGTGGTTCCTCGACCGGGTTGCCACCCACATCCTGGCCTACGAAGGCGACGAGGAGAACCCGTCGAAGTGGTACTGGTTCGAGGGTAACTTCGAGTCTTACGAGGAGAACAAGGTGGAGCGCCTCGGTCCAGACGCTGCCAAGCCGCACCGTGTCACGCACCGCAAGCTGACCCGCGACTAAGCGGATTGCTCCAAAGAGGGCCGGCGCCCTGGATATTCTCCCGTGGCGCCGGCCTTCTTTGCTGCGCAGAATCTCGGCCGAGTTGTGGTAGCTACTCGAGTAGCGACTACGGGATCCGGAGCATGCCCTCTTGCGCCACCGTGGCGACATGTTGGCCATCACGGCTGAAGATCCTGCCGGTGGCCAGTCCGCGGGCGCCTTGGGCGCTGGGGGACTCCTGCACGTAGAGCAACCACTCGTCCACGCGGACGGGACGATGCCACCACATGGCATGGTCAAGGCTCGCCACGCTCATGCCGGGCGTCATCCAGCTCAATCCGTTCTTGCGCAGCACCGATTCCAGGATGGTGTAGTCGCTCGCGTAGGCCAGGGCGGCCAGATGGAGGTTGGGATCGTCCGGCATCGGGCCAAAGGTCTTCATCCACACGGCATTGCTGGCTACCCGGTCCTTGGGCGCTTCGACGTAGAGCGCGGGGTCTACGTGGCGGACATCGAAGGGCCGCTCGAACGACATGTGGCGGGCGAGTGGATGGTCGTACTTCTGGAGGAGTTCGGCGGTGCTCGGCAGTGTTTCGGGGTCCGGGATTCCGGCCGGCATGGAGGATTGGTGTTCCACGCCTTCCGCTTCGGTCTGGAAGGAAGCGATCATCGACAGGATCGGTTGGCCTTCTTGATAAGCGTGCACCCGACGCGCGGAGAATGAGCGTCCATCACGAAGCCGTTCAACACTGAAAGTGATCGGCTGGTTGGCGTCCCCCGGACGAAGGAAATAGCCGTGCATTGAATGGACGGTCCGGTCTTCCTCTACGGTGCGCATACCGGCTACGAGCGACTGGGCGAGCACCTGCCCGCCGAATACCCGGTGGCGCGGCTGTTTCTGGGACGGCCCAAGGAAGATGTCCTCGGCTGTCCTCGCGCCGTCGAAGTCGGCCAGGGACAGCAACTCGATGAGGGTGGATGTGGGGTCCTCCAGGGCAACCTGATGTTCCAGGCCGGCGTGCGCGTCAGTCATGGTTCGACTCTAGACGCCACCCTGACCCCTCTCAACCGCGGACATGCCGGTAGAGTCGATGATGTGTCCGATGTATTGACCCAGTCCTTCCATTTCGTCGATCCCCGTGATCTGGCGGATCTCCGCACTTATGTCACGCGTGCCAAGAGCATCGACGATGGCGCCATCCGGCTGCAAGCCTCCGGCCGCGTCCTGGCTGCATATGTGTGCGTCCTGAGGCCCCGCCTCCTGGGCGAAGCGACGCCGACCATTCTCGGGCTACGGACCATCGCCCTCGCCGATGACGCGCATGCGGACGTCACCGTGACCCTGTCCTCGGTCCTGGACCGCTTGGCGCGTTCCGGTGCCGACGACGTCGAACTTCCGATCCCGCCGTCGACCGTTTCCGAATCCTGGGCTGGAGTCGGGGCTCCCCGCAGCGGCTGGGAGCCGCTGGGTTCAGTGCCCGACGCCGAACTCAAGGCCGTCGCGAATGCCGGCATTGCCGAGGTGGCCGGGATTGTTCCGGAACAGCCTGGCGCCTTGATCGTCAACAATGCCAGGGCCGCGGTGTGGGGCCGGGAGATTCCGGGACTCGACGGCGTGCCCGCAGGGGCGGCGTTCGCGGCCTTGGCGCTCGGCTTCCTTGGTGACGGCGAACACCGGCTCTTCCGCAACGGACGTTGGTTCCGGCTCAGCGGGAGCCGGGGCCACATCCTGGCACGATCCGGATCAGGCCTGGCCTTCCAAGCCCGCTGAACCTGAGCCAGGACTGGCCCAATCCCGGGCCAGTCCCATGGCTACGCAGCCGCTCGCCAACAAGCCTCAGGGCTGCTGGACCGACGGGCTGTTGACCATCGTGAGCGCAGCCCGTTCCATGTAGTCCCACAGCGTGCCTTCATGAAGCGGCGACAATTCGAGGGAATCCACTGCCGCGCGCATGTGGAAGAGCCAGCGGTCCTTGGCTTCGGGTGTCACCTGGAACGGCATGTGCCGCATTCTCAAGCGGGGGTGCCCGCGTTCCTCGCTGTACGTGCCCGGGCCGCCCCAATACTGCTCAAGGAACATGAGGAACCGCCGCTTTGCCGGGGCGAGGTCTTGTTCCGGGTACATGGGCCGGAGCAACGGATCTCCGGCGACGCCGTCGTAGAAGACATCGATGAGTTTCACGAAAGTCTCGTGGCCGCCGATGGCGTCATAGAAGCTGTCGGTGTAGGCAGGCTGGCTGAACGGATCGTTTTGCATCAACTGCCGCCGTTCGGCCGGTTGCGGTGGTGCGGATTCCGGCTGGCTGCTCATGTCACTCACCTGCTTTCTGCTCTCGAATCTTGAGGGATTCTTTTGAAGTCTGGGGCGCACCGGATGCAGCGGTTTCGGCAGGGGCGGTACCCGGCGGTGCAGGCGGAACGTCGTCCGGGACGGCTGAGTCCTCCGGCACGTAATCGCCTTGCGAGCGGTTGCCCACCCTCAGGATTTCTCCATTGCGCAGATACCAGATGGCGCCGTCTTCGGCCCGGAGCCGTGTGATCCGGAGGCCCACGGATTCAACCGTGCCAATCACTTCAGTGGTCACGATCACATCGCCGATCCCGAACTGGTCCTCGATGGTGATGAAGATGCCGGACAGGAAATCGCGGATGAGCTGTTGGGCGCCGAAGCCAATGGCCACACCCAAAATACCGACGCTCGTGAGCAGCGGGGCAATATCCACATTCAGGTATTTGAGGACGTAGATGATGACGATGACCACCACCACGACGCTCAGCACGCTTGTTAGCAGTGATCCGATGGTGTGGGCGCGCTGGGCGCGCCGTTCATGGTCGAGCGCCCGGAAGGCCGGCTGGACCCACCTGAAATGCGGTTTCTTGAAGAAGCTGGTGCCCTCTGCCACTCGGCGGGTAATACGCAGAATGATGAACCGGGCCACAACCCAGACCACCAACCCAATGCCCAGCGTCACGAAGATGGACGCGAAATCGATCTTGGCTGCATCGGCCACGATGTTGTCGGTCGACGAGGCGACGTTCATGTGCGGGAATGCTCCTCACGGATCCAATTGTTCGCCGGGCCCTTTATTGCCGGGCGCTGAACACTCTGTCCACGCTCAACCCTATCGCCGTAACGTGGCCGCATGCGCATCGTGGTTCCTCACGGAACAGCCTTCCTGTCATCTGGCTAGCTGGCGGCGACCGTCGTGCTTGGCTCATGCAGAACGGGAAAATTGACGCTCCGGGCGATAAAGCACACCTGGTTGGCCTCATGGTGCAATTCGTCCATGAGGGAAATATGCGCCGGGTCGGCAACCGTGACCTGGGGCTTCAGGGTGACGTTTTCGAACTGGCCGCTGCCATCGCGATTGAGCCTCATCATGCCCTCGGCGTGGTCCACGTAGTCGGTCACCACCACCCCGTGTTTGACCGCGACATGCAGGAAGGACAGCATGTGGCACTGGGAAAGGGCGGTGAGGAGCAGTTGTTCCGGGTTGTACCGGCTACGGTCGCCGTGGAAGGTGGGGTCCGAGGATCCCCTCAGGACGGGCAGTCCGGGGATTTCGACGTCGTGATCCCTGGCGTAGCCGCGGTAGGTGGACGTCCCGGTGCCCAGATTTCCGGTCCAGCGCACGGTCAGGGAGTAGTGGTGTTCGTCCAGGCTCATGCGGAAAGTCTATCGGCGGTGCTTTCGCGGGCGGCACACGAACAGGCCCCGGCTCCATTGAATCGGAACCGGGGCCTGACCGTGATTTACCTGAAGGTTTTTAGACGTCTGCCGCCCGGGCCTTGAGGGCACGGGCAACGCCGTCGCGGTTTTCGAGCATCATGCGCCGCAGGGCGCTGCTGTCCGCCGGCAGTTCGGCGAGGAACTTGTCCGTGCGGTCAACCGTGGCCTGCGTGGTCAGCTGCGCCGGGTAGAGCCCGACGACGATTTGCTGGGCCAGCGCATGGGTGCGGTTGGCAACAATCTCCGGGACCGCCTCGAAGTACCCTTCGGCGTATGGCTCCAACAGGGAGGTGTCCAGCACCCGCGTGAAGCCGGTGACGGCGGAGCTTTGAATGGCGTTGGAAAGCTCGCCCGTGACGACGATCTTCTTCCATGCGGCGGCCTTGGCCTCGGGAGTGGGAAGGGCCGCCGTGGCCAAGGCGGCTGCGTTCTGGCCATTGGCCGTGTGGTCGCGCTCGAGTTCGGCGTCGATCCGGTCCTGGCCCTCGCGCCCGCCAACCACCAGCGACGTGAGGAGTTCCCAGCGCAAGTCCTGGTCAACCGTCAGGCCATCCAGGACGGTGCTGCCGTCCAGGACCGCCTGGATTGTGTCCAGTTGGGAGCTGCTCGCGGCGAGCAAGGCAAACGACTTCACGAATTGGAGCTGGGCGTCCGATCCGGCAGCTGCGGTCCTCGAGAGTTCCCACAGTGTGTCCGCCGCGGCCACCGTGGCGGCATCCTTGTGCTCCGCTGCGACGTAGTAGCTCAGGGTGGTGGCCAGTTGGCGGAGCTGGGTCTGGATCACCGAGGAGTCGGTCTCGGATGCGATGTTCGCCAGGATCAGCTCGGCGTAGCCCCGGGCGGGGGTTTCGCCGTCGCGGGCCGCGTCCCAGGCCGAGCCCCACACCAGGGTGCGGGGCAGGCTGCCGGCGAAGTCCTTCAGGTGGGCCTTCGCGGTGGCCAAGGATGCGGGGTCGAGGCGCACCTTCGCGTAGGCGAGGTCGTCGTCGTTGAGCAGGACAAGGTCCGGGCGCGCCATTCCGGCAAGGGCCGGGACGTCGGTCCGGGGCCCGTCGACGTCGAGCTCCTCCCGGTGGGTCCTCTCAAGTTTGCCTTCGCCCGAGAGATCGTAGAATCCGACGGCGAGGCGGTGCGGTCGCAGCGTGGGCTGCTCGTCGATAGCCGTCTGCACGATCGCAAAAGACCTGATGGTTCCGTCCGCGTCGACCTCGAGCTCGGGGGAGAGGGTGTTGACGCCGGCGGTCTCGAGCCAGAGCTTTCCCCACTGGTCCAGGTCGCGGCCGCTGGCAGCTTCGAGTTCCTTCATCAGGTCCACGAGCTCGGTGTTCTGCCACGCATGCTTCTGGAAATATTCGCGGACGCCGGCCATGAACTGTTCCGGCCCAACCCAGGCAACCAACTGCCGCAGGACGGAAGCTCCCTTGGCATAGGTGATGCCGTCGAAGTTGACCTCGACGTCCTGGAGATCGTTGATCTCGGCGAAAATCGGGTGCGTCGTGGGCAATTGGTCCTGCCGGTACGCCCAGGACTTCTCCACCGAGGCAAAGGTGGTCCAGGCCCGGTCGAATTCGGTGTTTTCGACGGCGGCCAGGTGGGACATGTACTCGGCAAACGACTCGTTGAGCCAGAGGTCGTTCCACCAGCGCATCGTGACGAGGTCTCCGAACCACATGTGGGCCAACTCGTGCAGCACGGTGATGGCGCGGCGTTCAACCTGGGCGTCAGTGACCTTGCCGCGGAAGACGTAGCCCTCGAGGATGGTCACCGCGCCGGCGTTTTCCATCGCGCCGGCATTGAACTCGGGAACGAACAGTTGGTCGTACTTCTCGAAGGGATACGGGAATCCGAACTGGGCCTCGAAGAACTCAAAACCCTGGCGGGTCAGTTCGAAGATGTTGTCGGCGTCCAAGTACTGCATGAGGGACTTGCGGGCGAACACCCCGAGCGGGATGACGCGGCCATCGGAGCTGGTGACCTTGCTGCGGACCGATTGGTACGGCCCTGCGACCAAGGCAGTGACGTAGGAAGAGATGCGGGGAGTGGGGGCGAAATGCCAGACGGAGCGCGCGCTGCCGTCGTCCCCGGGAGTGGTTTCCACCGGTACCGGAGTAGGCGAGTTGGAGATCAGGTCCCAGTGCGAGGGCGCCGTGACCGTGAACGTGAATGCGGCCTTGAGGTCCGGCTGTTCGAACACGGCGAACATGCGGCGGGAATCGGGCACCTCGAACTGTGTGTACAGGTAGACCTCGTTGTCAACGGGGTCCACGAAACGGTGCAGGCCCTCACCGGTATTCATGTAGGGGGCATCGGCGACTACCCTGAGTTCGTTCTCGGCGGCGAGCCCGGCCAGTTGGATGCGGACGCCGTCGGACACCGCTGCCGGATCGAGTTCGGTGCCGTTGAGCGTCACGCTGTGCACGGTCTCCGTGATGGCGTCGATAAAGCTCGAGGAGCCCTCGACGGCGGAAAACTTCACCACCGTGGTGGAGCCGAAGACCGTGGCGCCCTTCGTCAAGTCGAGGGTGACGTCGTACGAGGTCACGGTGAGCAATTCTGCGCGCTGTCCGGCTTCGGCGCGCGTCAGGTTCAGGCCTGGCAAGGTTTGCCTCCAAGAGGGTTTCGAGAAGCCGGTTGGTTTCAGCCAGCGCCGGCGCTGTGAAGTCATTCTTTCACTTGATCCCGGCTTGGCAAGGAAGCTCGATCACAGTGTCGTCGGCGCGGGGTAGCGTTGGAATATGGGAAAGATGCGCGACTCGTTGGACCTCCGGGCACTCCGCTTTGCGGTGGCTTTTCCGCTGCTGCTGGCTGGCGCATTTGGCGTATGCGCACTCATGTTGCGCAACAACCTTCCGGATCCTGTCGCCATCGCTTGGAACGCCGACGGCGGAGTCAGCTTTGCGCCGTTCCTCGCCTACGTTCTCGGCGGAGGAGGGTTTCTTGTCGTGGCTGGCTGGCTGGTGTTCATCCAGGCGGTTCCCCTTGCCCGGCCCGTGATTATGCGCAGGGTCATGATGGGCATGGGCCTCATGGTGACCCTCTTCATCACCGCTGTACTTGCCGCCGGGCTCGTGGGGCAAACGGGCCTCGCCGACGCCCGCAGCTCGCACGTTGATGCCACGGTCCTCGCGTTGGGAGCGGGTGCGGCGTTGCCCCTGGGCGTCGTCATGATGATGGCTTTCAAGCCTGACCCGCATTGGACACCTGAGGACGACGCCGCCCTCGAGGCCGAACGAATCCGGACGGAAGATCCCGGCCTGGCGGAGGATTCCATGTTGCTGTGGGTCCATGCGCGGAGTTCGGTGTTCGTGATGATTTGCGTCGCCACTTTGTTCCCCGCCATGTTGATCGCGATTGCGCTCCCGTGGTTGGGCGCATTGTTGGCAATGGTCGCCGTCATCGGAGCGTGTTTCCTGTTCGTCCGCGTCCGGGCGGACAGGGGAGGAGTGCAGGTCTTTGTCGCGGGCGTTCTGCGGGTCCTCAGGGTGCCGGCCGTTGATATCGCAGGCGCGGCCGCGCAGGAAGTCAGGGCGGCCGACTTTGGCGGCTGGGGACTCCGGCACCACGGAGGAGCCACGGCCATGCTCGTGAGCAGCGGTCCCGCCGTCGTCGTCCGTCAGGTCAGCGGCCGCAGGGTGGCGTTCAGCGCCGGGACCTCGGCCACGGCGGACCGGCTCGCGGGAATCCTGAACCGCGTCGCGGCGCGTGCCCAGCGAGGTGAACAGCCTCCGGCCAGTTGAGCGCCGGAAGGCATCCGGCGCGGGGGCTTCGTCTTAAGAGGTGAGCCAGGGGCCGGTCCTAGTAACCTAGGAACCGCATCCCTCACCGCCGCGCCCGGCTTTGCCGCGTTCGCGCGCCAGACTGAATGGACTTCCTGTGACCACACCCCGCGTCCACATTGCCACGGACCACGCCGGCATGGAGCTCAGCGCCCACCTCGTAAGCCACCTCACGGCCAAGGGCTACGACGTCGTTGACCACGGCCCCAAGGAGTACGACGCCCTTGATGACTACCCGTCGTTCTGCATCAATGCTGCCGCTGCCGTGGTCGCCGACCAAGAGGCCGGCGTTCACGCATTGGGCATCGTCCTGGGCGGATCGGGCAACGGCGAACAAATTGCCGCGAACAAGGTCAAGGGTGTCCGGGCCGCGCTCGCCTGGAACCTCTCCACTGCGAAACTGGCCCGAGAGCACAACGACGCCAACGTGGTCGCCGTCGGCGGCCGCCAGCACACCGTTGAGGAAGCCACAGAACTGATCGAGGCTTTCCTGGAAGAACCGTTCAGCAACGACGAACGCCACGTGCGCCGCATCGGAAAAATCGCCACTTACGAGAACACCGGCGAAATCGTTGCCTAATGCCTGAAGGGCATTCCATCCATCGCCTGGCACGCCAGTTCCAGGATGTTTTTGCCGGCCGAATGCTGGAGGTCTCCAGCCCCCAAGGCCGTTTCACTGCGGGTGCGGCGCTATTGGACCGCCACGAGCTGCTTGAAGCCACGGCGCACGGCAAGCAGCTCTTCCTCCGTTTTGACCACGGGATTCTCCTGCATGTCCATCTGGGTCTCTACGGTGCGTGGAATTTCGGTGGCGATGAATCCTTCCGCGGGGCCTCGAGCATCGGGGCGCCGCGGCGGATCGGCGAACGCGAGACCTTCTCACATGATGCGGGCGCAGGGAGCCCCGGAAGCAGCTATGCGGGTCCGCCCGAGCCGGTGGGCGCCGTCCGAGTGCGACTCGTTTCTGAGAACGGCTGGGCGGACCTGAGGGGCGCCACGACGTGCGCGGCAATCACCGAGGCAGAGGCCGCGGCTGTCCTGGCACGCTTAGGTCCCGATCCGCTGCACAATCGCCCTGGCGACCGCGAGGAGTTCATCCGCCGCTTGCTGCGCCGCAAGACCGCCGTCGGGCTCCTCCTCATGGACCAGTCGATCGTGGCCGGTATCGGCAACATTTACCGTGCGGAGGTGCTCTTCCGCCAAGGCGTTGATCCTTGGACTCCCGGCAGCTCGCTGAACGCCGAAACCGGCGGACGGCTGTGGGATGACACCGTGGCGGCTATGTCCGACGGCGTCCGTGACGGGCGGATTGTTACGACACCATCGGCTTTGTGGAGCGGCGGGAACGCGGAAGCGCTCGACGGCGACGCGCACTTTGTCTACAAGCGGCAGGGACAGCCGTGCCGGCGATGCGGAGAGGCAGTGGGGATGGCAGAGATCGGTGCGCGCAAACTCTATTGGTGCCCCGGCTGCCAGGACTGACGCCAGGCGCGGGCGGGCGCAAACACCAGGAAAGCACGAAGGGCCCCTCGCCGAGGGGCCCTTCGTTCCTGGAGGGGACGACGGGAATCGAACCCGCGTAATCAGTTTGGAAGACTGAGGCTTTACCATTAAGCTACGTCCCCGGGCAAGACTGCATGGATCTCTATGAACATCACAGAGTGTTCCGCACATCTTTCCGGTGGCTGTTGAAGCCGGATATAACTAAACCTAATTCAGGGGCCAAGTGTCAAATGTGCATTCTCCGCCGAGATGCCCGTAGACTGTCCTGTGCATTCACGGGGTGTAGCTCAGCTTGGCTAGAGCGCCTGCTTTGGGAGCAGGAAGTCGCAGGTTCAAATCCTGTCACCCCGACTCTGTGTGCCTGTCCCGATCCGGGACGCGGCAGAACCCCATCCCACAAAACCAGGAGTACTTAGACTGTGAAGAGCGCTGTCGAGAACCTCACCGCCACGCGGGTCAAGCTCAACGTTGAGGTTCCCTTTGAGGAACTGAAGCCGAGCATCGATGCCGCTTACAAGACCGTTGCTTCGCAGATCCAGGTTCCCGGGTTCCGCAAGGGCAAGGTTCCCTCCAAGCTGGTTGACCAGCGCGTTGGCCGTGGCTACGTCTTGGAGACCGCCATCAACGATGGCCTCAACGGCTGGTACCAGGCTGCCGTCCAGGAAGCCGGCCTCCGCCCGCTGAGCCGCCCCGAAGTTGAGATCACCGAGGTTCCGGACCCGTCCTCGACCGACGGTGAACTGAAGTTCCAGGTCGAGATCGACGTCCGTCCCGAGGTTGAGCTGCCCGACTACGCCGGCATCAAGGTCGAGGTTGCCGCAGCGGATTCCTCCGACGCCGACGTCGACAAGGCCCTGGATGAGCTCCGCGGCCGCTTCGGCACGCTGAAGTCCGTTGACCGCCCGGCCGCCGATGGTGACTTCCTGACCATCGACATCACCGCCACCATCGACGGTGCCGAGATCGACTCCGCCACGGGCCTGTCCTACCAGGTTGGCGCAGGCACCATGCTTGAGGGCCTCGACGAGGCAGTCACCGGCCTTTCGGCCGAAGAAGAAGCAATCTTCGACACGACTCTGGTTGGCGGCGAGCACGCCGGCGAGGCAGCCCAGGTCAAGGTTGTCGTCAAGACCGTCAAGGAGCGCGAGCTTCCCGAGGCCAACGACGACTTCGCCCAGTTGGCATCGGAGTTCGACACCCTTGCCGAACTGCGTGAAGACCTTGCCAAGCAGGCCGCCGAGTCCAAGGTCGTCGGCCAGGGTGTCGAAGCCCGCGACAAGGTCCTGGACAAGCTCGTCGAGCTCATCGAGGTTCCGGTTCCGGACTCTGTCGTTGAAGAGCAGCTCGAAGCACACTTCAACCCGGAGAACGCCCACGGTGAAGGCGAGCACGACACCGAGGAGCACCGCGCCGAGGTCAAGGCCAACACGGCCCGCGCCTTCCAGAACGAAATCATCCTTGACGCCATTGCCGACAAGGAAGAAGTGAGCGTCAGCCAGAACGAGCTGATCGACTACATCGTCAGCACGGCAAGCCAGTACGGCATGGACCCGAACCAGTTCGCCCAGATCATCGATCAGAGCGGCCAGGTTCCCATGATGGTTTCCGAGGTGCGTCGCCGTAAGGCCCTCGCAGTTGTCCTCGGCCAGGCCGAGGTTGTCGACTCCGAAGGCAACAAGGTGGACCTCAGCGACTTCGTGCGCCCCGCTGGTGAAGAGGCCTCCGTCGAGGAAGCCGAAGAAGCAGCTGTTGTTCCGAGCGACGACCCCGCTGCAGTGAAGTTCTAGTTTCAACTCTCGCCGCCCCCGGATCCTTGATCCGGGGGCGGCTTGGTTTAAGCCCGGGGAGCACGGAAAGCGCCCCCTTCCGCAATCGTGCGCCGTCAGCGAACAGTGCGATTTGGGAGAACAAATCGCCGTGGAAAACGGTTAGTGTCCAAGTAGTGAAGATCAGGGATGGCAAGTTCAGCAATGGCCCTGTCACCAGCGAGAGGTAAGTACTAATGTCACAGCACGCAGAGGCGCCCAGGATGGCAACCGTCGATCCAGCGGCCCAGGACAACTACATCTACAACCGCCTGCTGAAAGAGCGCATCATCTGGCTCGGATCCGAAGTCCGTGATGAAAACGCCAACGCGATCTGCTCCCAGCTCCTCCTCCTCTCCGCTGAAGACCCGGAGAAGGACATCTACCTGTACATCAACTCTCCTGGCGGCTCCGTGACCGCCGGCATGGCCATTTACGACACGATGCAGTTCATCCCGAACGACGTCGTGACGGTTGCCACCGGGCTGGCGGCCTCCATGGGTCAGTTCCTCCTTTCCTCGGGCACCAAGGGCAAGCGCTACGCCACGCCCAACGCCCGCATCCTGATGCACCAGCCCTCCGGCGGCATCGGTGGCACGGCGTCGGATATCAAGATCCAGGCGGAGCTGATCCTTCACATGAAGAAGGTCATGGCCGAGCTGACAGCCGAACAGACCGGACAGACCGTTGAGACCATCCTCAAGGACAACGACCGCGACAAGTGGTTCACGGCCACCGAGGCCCTCGCCTACGGCTTCTTCGACAAGATCTCTGCCCACGCGGGATCGGTCGCCGGCGGCGGCGGTACGGCCAATTCCTCGAATTCCGAGGCCTCCTCGAACTCCGAGAAGTAAACCGGCACCAAGAAACATTCAGATCAGGAGCAATAAAATGAACTACAACTTTGGATGGTCTGCCGGTAATCTCCCGTCCAGCCGCTACGTCCTCCCGCAATTCGAGGAGCGCACGCCCTACGGCTTCAAGCGCCAGGACCCGTACACGAAGCTCTTCGAGGACCGCATCATCTTCCTCGGTGTGCAGGTTGACGACGCTTCCGCAGACGACATCATGGCCCAGCTGCTGGTGCTCGAGTCCACGGACCCGGACCGCGACATCACGTTGTACATCAACTCCCCGGGCGGTTCGTTCACGGCCATGACGGCTATTTACGACACCATGCAGTACATCCGCCCTGAGATCCAGACCGTTTGCCTGGGCCAGGCCGCAAGCGCCGCAGCCGTGCTGCTCGCCGCCGGCACTCCCGGCAAGCGCCTCGCATTGCCGAACGCCCGCGTCCTGATCCACCAGCCGGCGCTTTCCGGCGGCCAGGGCGGACAGGCCTCGGACCTTGAGATCCAGGCTGCTGAAGTCATGCGCATGCGCACGTGGCTCGAGGACACGCTTGCCCACCACTCGGGCCGTACCTCGGAGCAGGTCAACAATGACATCGAGCGCGACAAGATCCTCACCGCTGCCGAGGCGATGGACTATGGATTGATCGACCAGGTGCTCGATTCCCGCAAGATCAAGCCCCAGGCGATCGCAAGGTAACTGGCCAAAACTCGACGCCGGTGCGGTTCAGGAAATATGGACCGCATCGGCGTTCTGTTTCAACCCAAGCAGCCCATTGTGTCCTACAGTGGAAGTTGTCATGGTGGCGCCCCCGCTGCGATCTTCCGATCTTGGCAGATAGGTACGGGGCTGCACCACCCGCATGAAACGAAGGGATTCCCACATGGCTCGGATTGGCGAGAGCACGGATCTGCTGAAGTGTTCTTTCTGCGGAAAGAGCCAGAAGCAGGTTCGGAAGCTGATTGCCGGGCCCGGCGTGTACATCTGCGACGAGTGCATCGAGCTCTGCAACGAGATCATCGAAGAGGAGCTCGCGGAAGTATCGGATCTTGGCAGCTTCGAGTTGCCCAAGCCGCGGGAGATCTTCGATTTCCTCCAGGAGTACGTCATTGGCCAGGAGCCCGCGAAACGCTCCCTCGCCGTCGCGGTGTACAACCACTACAAGCGCATCCAGGCGGGCCACGCACCGAAGACCGGCCTTGGTGAAGGCGGACACCACGAAGACGTGGAGATCGCCAAATCCAACATCCTGCTGATTGGCCCCACCGGCTGCGGCAAGACCTACCTGGCACAAACCCTGGCCCGCCGCTTGAACGTACCCTTCGCCGTCGCTGACGCCACGGCCCTGACTGAGGCCGGGTACGTCGGCGAAGACGTCGAAAACATCCTGCTGAAGCTCATCCAGGCCGCCGACTACGACGTCAAGAAGGCCGAACAAGGCATCATCTATATCGATGAGATCGACAAGATTTCGCGCAAGAGCGAGAACCCGTCCATCACGCGCGATGTGTCCGGCGAAGGCGTGCAGCAGGCACTGCTGAAGATCCTCGAAGGCACGGTGGCTTCGGTTCCGCCGCAGGGCGGCCGCAAACACCCGCATCAGGAATTCATCCAGATCGACACCACCAACGTGTTGTTCATCGTGGCCGGCGCTTTTGCCGGGCTGGAGGACATCATTGGATCGCGGTCGGGCCGGAAAGGCATCGGCTTCGGGGCGCCGCTCAACGAGGTCAAGGACAACGCGGACAGCTACGGCGAGGTGATGCCGGAGGATCTGCTCAAGTTCGGGCTGATTCCTGAATTCATTGGACGCCTGCCTGTGATCACCACCGTGTCCAACCTTGACCGTTCCGCGCTCATCCAGATTCTCTCCAAGCCCAAGAACGCCCTGATCAAGCAGTACCAGAAGATGTTCCAGCTGGACGGCGTGGAGCTCTTGTTTGACGATGACGCCCTTGACTCGATTGCGGACCAAGCACTGGAACGCGGCACCGGAGCCCGCGGCCTGCGCGCCATCATGGAGGAAGTGCTGCTCCCGGTCATGTTCGACCTGCCAAGCAGGGACGACATCGCGAGCGTTGTCATCACCGCCGACGCCGTGACCAAGAAGGGCCAGCCCACCATGATCGCGCACGAGGTCGTTGCGAAGCGTCGGAATAAGTCCGCTTAGCCTGGGGTTTGCATGATTGGTGCCGGACACCCTTTCGTCCGGTTGGCCGTGCCCCCCTTACGCCTACACGAGGAGTTCCCTGTGCCCGAGCAGACCGCCAACAAGGTTGATTTCTGGTTCGATCCCATGTGCCCTTTCGCCTGGGTGACATCCCGCTGGATCGGTGAAGTGGAAGACGTCCGCGGCATCGAGACCAACTGGAACGTCATGAGCCTCTCCGTCCTCAACGAAGGCCGCGAGCTGCCTGCTGAATACACCGAGAAAATGAAGCTGGGCTGGGGACCTGTCCGTGTCATCATCGCCGCCCGCGAGCTGCACGGAAACGAGTACATCAAGCCGCTGTACGACGCGATGGGTTCCCTCATCCACCACGAAGGCATCAAGGATTTCGCCGAGGTCATCTCCAAGGCACTGGCGGAAACCGGGCTGCCGGCCGAGTTGGCCCGCTTCGCTGATTCCGAGGAATACGATGTCCAGCTGCGTGCCAGCCACGAATCGGGGATCTCCCTGGTAGGCCAGGACGTGGGCACCCCGGTAGTCGCCGTCAACGGCACGGCCTTCTTCGGCCCTGTCCTCACCCGGATCCCCCGAGGGGAAGAAGCCGGGCGGATCTGGGATGCCACTGTCACATTGGCCGGCTACCCGCATTTCTTCGAGCTCAAGCGCAGCCGCACGGAAAGCCCGGAATTCAACTAGCCTTGAATTCAAATAGCCCGGGCCGTCGCGGCCGTTAGGGCCGCAGGCCCGGCTATTTCAGGAATCGCGACGTTCTACGGTCCGCCAGGATCTTTCCGTTTGTCTGGCAGCCGGGGCAATACTGCAGCGCGGTGTCGGCAAAGGACACCTCGCGGATGGTGGTCCCGCACACGGGGCAGGGCTGTCCCGCCCGGCCGTGCACCCGCATGGTGTTCCGCTTGGTGTCCTTGAGTTCGCTTGAGGCTTTCCCGACGGCGACGGCTACGGCCGCACCCAGGACACTTTCGATGGACTCGTAGAGGACACGGGTTGTGTCCTTGTCCAACGACTTGGCGATCGCGAACGGTGAAATCCTGGCGGCGTGAAGGATCTCGTCGCTGTAGGCGTTGCCGATGCCCGCGATGACGCTTTGGCTCCGTAGGAGTCCCTTGATCTGGTGCGCGCTTGTGGCAAGGATTCCGGCCAGGGTTTCCTCCGTGAAGGCAGGGCTCAGCGGGTCCGGGCCGAGTGTCGCGATCCCGGGAACGTCCAAGGGGCTGCGCACCACGTATATGGCCAGGCTTTTCTTTGTTCCGGCCTCCGTCAGGTCCACGCCGACGTGCGTTGAGCCGTCGCCCTTGGTGAAGCCGAGCCTCGCGGCAATATTACTGCCGCCCATCCGGAGCTGGCTCTGCGACGGCTGCTCCGTGTAGCGGAGCCACCCGGCCTTGGCGAGGTGGAAGATGAAATGGATTCCCTCGGCGTCTAGACTGACGAACTTGCCGAAGCGTTCCACCCCGACGATTTTGCGGCCCTCCAGGGCCGAGTAGGGCGGATCGGCTGTCTTCAACACGGCAAAAGAAGTGATCTGGATCTTCGTCAGTTCGGCACCGAGAAGATTCCTGCCCAGGAAGGCAGTCAGCCCGGCCACTTCGGGAAGTTCTGGCATAGCAACACTGTGCCACAAAGCGCCTACCCCCAGAACCCCGGAGGCCCGCAGCGACGCCCGCGAATTACATGCCAGTAGTTCCCGGAGGGGGCTTGTGCTGGCCGGTGAGCGGGTCAAGAATAGAACTTACCCACTTCGAAAGAAGAGGGACACGGAAACCAGAGATTCAGTGATATGCATCTGACGCAGCCTTCGGCAAAGTTGGATGCAAGCTACCAGTGACGAGGTAGGAAGACCTGAAAGTCCGAGGATTCCGCCAGACTGTCAAGACGTCACCAGGCAGCCGAAAAGTCGAAGCCCCACCAACGGCTAAACGCTGATGGGGCTTCCCCTTTGCCCGGAAACTCTCGGGCGGCGCCGGAAACTTCCGGGCTCTTCGAAACTACGCCTGGGCGGGCTCCTCGGCAGGCGCGAGGACCACGTTGCTCACCGTGAGTTCGCCCTCCGCGGCTACCAGTGAGATCTCCTGCGCGTTGGCCGCGGCCTTCAGGTCTCCCAGTCCGGCTTCCAGCTGTGCAACAAACGACTCAGTAGCGGTGATTGTGCCGGAGAGGACCTCTGTGCGCTGTTTGACCTTGGCCTCGGACTTGGCCTTGCGGATGCCGCTCAGCGCGATGCCGACGGTGCCCAGCATGGTGGTGTCGCCGTCGACGATCTCCACGGCTGCCGGCCACGCCGCGCGGTGGACTGAACCCGTGCGCCACCAGCTCCAGACCTCTTCGGTGGCGAAGGGCAGGAACGGCGCGAACAGGCGCAACAGCGAGTCCAGCGTGGTGGCAAGGGCGGCAAGCACGGATGCCTGCTCAGTCTCGCCGGCCGCACCGTAGGCGCGGTCCTTGATGAGCTCCACGTAGTCGTCCGTGAACTGCCAGAAGAACGATTCCGTGATCTGCAGGGCGCGGGCGTAGTCGTAGTTGTCGAACGCCTTGGTGGACTGCGCCACGACGTCGGCCAACTGTGCCAAAAGTGCCCGGTCCAGGGCGTTGCTCAGAACGGAGAGGTCCGCGCCGACAACCGAGTTCTCCGTAGCGCCCAGGTTCAACACGAACTTGGAGGCGTTGAGCAGCTTGATGGCCAGGCGGCGGCCGATCTTCATCTGGGCGATCTCGTAGGCGGTGTCAGCACCGAGCTTGGCGGACGCGGCCCAGTAACGGACGGCGTCGGAGCCGAATTCGTTCAGGACGTCGGTGGGGACAACCACGTTGCCCTTGGACTTGGACATCTTCTTGCGGTCCGGGTCCAGGATCCAGCCCGAGATGGCTGCGTGCTTCCACGGAGCGCTGTTCTGCAGGGAATCCGCCCGGACAGCCGAGGAGAAAAGCCAGGTGCGGATGATGTCGTGGCCCTGCGGGCGGAGGTCGAAGGGGTAGACCTTGCCGAACAGTTCCTCGTCACGGCTCCAGCCGCCCACGATCTGCGGAGTCAGCGAAGACGTGGCCCAGGTGTCCAGGACGTCGGCGTCTCCGATGAAACCGTTGGGCTGCTCGCGCTGGGACTCGTCGAAACCTGGGGCTGCGTCGGCCGCGGGGTCCACGGGAAGGGACTCGTCGGACGGCAGGATCGGGTTCTCGTAGTCCGGGTTGCCCTGGGCATCCAGCGGGTACCAGACGGGGATCGGCACGCCGAAGAAGCGCTGGCGTGAAACGAGCCAGTCGCCGTTCAGCCCGGAGATCCAGTTCTCGTAGCGGGAACGCATGAAGGACGGGTGGAAGTCGATCTCGTGTCCGCGCGCGATCAACCGTTCGCGGCGGTCCTCGTCGCGGCCGCCATTGCGGATGTACCACTGGCGCGACGTGACAACTTCAAGGGGCTTGTCGCCCTTCTCGAAGAAGTTCACGGGGTGGGTGATCTTCTTGGGCTCGCCATCCAGCAGATCGGCGGCAACGAGAAGCTCAACAACCGTCTCCTTGGCAGAGAACGCCGTCTTGCCGGCAATCGCCGCGTAGGCTTCCTTGCCGGCGTCGGTGGTGATCCACTCGGGTGTCTCGGCGATGATGCGGCCGTCGCGGCCCATGATGGCGCGTGTGGGCAGCTGCAGTTCGCGCCACCAGGTGACGTCAGTCAGGTCGCCGAAGGTACAGACCATCGCGATGCCGGAGCCCTTGTCCGCCTTGGCAAGCGGGTGGGCCTTGACCTCGAGTTCGACGTCGAACAGGGGGGACGTGACGGTCTTGCCGAACAGCGGCTGGTAGCGCTCGTCGTCGGGGTTCGCCACCAACGCGGCGCACGCGGCGAGGAGTTCCGGACGCGTTGTCTCGATATAGATCTTCTCGCCGTCAGCGGTGAAGAAGGGGTAGCGGTAGTACGCGCCGGCAACCTCGCGGTCCTCCAGCTCGGCCTGCGCGACGGCGGTGCGGAACGTCACATCCCACAGGGTGGGGGCCTCGGCCATGTAGGCGTCACCGGCGTTCAGGTTGGCGAGGAAGGCACGCTGGGACACCGCACGGGAGGTGTCGTCGATGGTGCGGTACGTCAGGTCCCAGTCAACGGACAGTCCGAGTGTCTGGAACAGGTTCTCGAAGACCTTCTCGTCCTCGACGGCGAGTTCCTCACAGAGTTCGATGAAGTTCTGGCGCGAGACGACGTCGAAGTCGCGCTGGTTCTTCGCCGGCTGCGCCGGTGGGCGGTAGTCCGCGTTGTAGGGAATGGCGGGATCGCAGCGGACACCGTAGTAGTTCTGGACGCGGCGCTCGGTGGGCAGCCCGTTATCGTCCCAGCCCATCGGGTAGAAGACGTTCTTGCCGGTCATGCGCATGTAGCGGGCCTGGACATCCGTCTGCGTGAACGAGAACATGTGGCCCACGTGGAGCGAACCGGATGCGGTGGGCGGGGGAGTGTCGATCGAGTAGACCTGCTCCCGGGTGGTGTCCGGGTTGAACTTGTAGGTTCCTTCGTCCAGCCAGCGCTGCGTCAAGGCAGCCTCAAGGCCTTCAAGGGCCGGCTTGTCGGGAACGTTGATGGGGGCGGTGGCGGGCGTGTCTGTACCCTGCGTTGATTCAGCCATGGGCCAATTGTTTCATGGCGCCCTTTGTTCCGTGGCACCCGGACGTGCAGTAGCATGCGGCTCATGGCGGAACTCAAGGACGTTCTGGTGATAAAGCGCATCTATGATGAAGCAGCCGACGACGACGGCTACCGGGTTCTGGTGGACCGGCTCTGGCCGCGAGGGGTATCCAAAGAACGCGCCCGATTGGATCTGTGGCTCAAGGAGATCGCTCCCTCGCCGCCGCTGCGCACCGAATTTGCCCATATGCAGGAGCGATTCGAGGACTTCCGCCGCGCTTACCTGGCCGAGCTGGAACAGAATCCTGCCGTGGAGCAGGTGCTGGAGCTGGCCGCCGCGGAAAAGCGTGTGACGCTGCTCTACGGCGCCAGGGATCCTGAAGTCAACCACGCCCGCGTGCTGCGGGAGTTCCTGCTGCGTACCGGGGCGGCGGACACATGACGCCGCAGCATCCGCGCTTTGCGCGGGCCTACGCCCGGGCGGTTCCCGCGATAAACATGCGCGGCGGCAACGAGCACCGGCGCAGCTTGCTGTCCGACATCCGGGGCCGCGTCGTCGAGGTCGGCGCCGGCGAGGGCTCGTCGTTCGGCCTGTACCCGGCCACCGTGGAAAGCGTCCTCGCGGTTGAGCCCGATGACTACCTCAGGGGGCTTGCTCGAGCTAAGGCCCGGCTCGCGGCTGTACCGGTCACGGTTGTTCCAGGAACCGCCGAGAACATTCCGGCGGCCGACGGTGAGGCGGACGCCGTCGTGGTCAGTCTTGTCCTCTGCAGCGTCGCGGACCAAGCGGCCGCGTTGGCGGAAATCCGCCGCGTGCTTCGGCCCGGCGGAACCTTGGCGTTCTACGAGCATGTCCGCTCGGACAAGAGGCTTCTCGCAGCCGTCGAGGATCTGCTCACTCCGGTCTGGCAGCACGTGGCCGGAGGCTGCCATCCCAACCGCAATACCCTTCAGGCGATCGGCGACGCTGGCTTCCAGGTGCTGCAGAGCGATCGTTTCGGCTTCTCTGCCGGACCGCTGTCCCCGCCGATCGCCCACATTCTTGGCCGTGCGGTTTCTCCCGGTGAACCACGTTAGGGTGGTGCCATGACTGAGGAAGTACAGACGAAGACCGCAGTAGTGACCGGCGCCAGCACGGGAATCGGCGAAGCCACAGTGCGGGCCCTCACCGCAGATGGATGGAAGGTATTCGCCGTCGCCCGCCGTGCGGAACGGCTCGAGGCACTCGGCGCCGAGAGCGGCGCCGTGCCGTTCGCCGCGGATATCACCAATGACGACGACGTCGCGGCCTTGCTCTCGGCCGTCACCGAGGCGGGCGGAGCAGACACGCTCATCAACATTGCCGGCGGCGCACGGGGCGCAGACACCCTGGCCAATGCGCAGACCGAAGACTGGGACTGGATGTACCAAGTCAACGTGCTCGGCACCTTGAAGCTGACCCGGGCCTTCCTGCCGATGCTGCGGGCGAACGGCGAGGGCACCGTTTTGAACCTGACGTCGACGGCGGGATTCACGGCCTACGAAGGAGGCGGCGGGTACAACGCGGCCAAGTTCGCCCAGCACGCCATGACCGGCGCCCTGCGCCTGGAGGAAGCCGAGAACAACATCCGCGTCATCGAGGTGGCACCCGGGCTCGTCCGCACGGAGGAATTCGCGCTCAACCGTCTCGGCGATGCCACAGCGGCAGCCAAGGTGTACGCCGGCGTCGAGAAGCCGCTCACCCCGGAGGACGTCGCCGACGTCGTCAAGTACGCGGTCTCATTGCCGCACCACATCAACCTGGACGAGATTATCGTCCGCCCGGTGGCGCAGGCCGCCACCCACAAGTTGATCCGCAAGGGCTAGGGTCCCGGCGTCGCGCGCCCCGTCCCCCAAGTGGAGCTCGCGGCGCCGCTGCCGCTAGACTTGTGGCACAAGCTTTGACCCGGACATCACCGGTGAGCTTCCGGAAGAACGCCCCCGCCACTACGGGAGTCAGTAGAACCGGACGGGTAAGCCCGTCACAGCAGCAATGAGCGGCCGACGCCGGATCTGCTCCTTTCCAAAAGGAGCAGAGTTGGCGCCGGTAAGTGAGGTGGTACCGCGGTACCGGCGCTGTTGGAAACAACGCAGCTGGCGCCGTCCTCGCATCCTGAATGAAACTTTGTGTTCACCGGCTCAACCCAGGATGAAGAGATGACGTATTACCCCAAGGCCTCCACAACTCCGTCCGGCACCTCAACAGGCGTGTCCGCCTCCGTGAAGTTCCCGGAGATCGAAGAGCGCATCCTCAAGTACTGGGATGAAGACGGCACCTTCCAAGCCAGCATCGACAACCGCAGCGCTGATCTGCCCGGCGGGCACCCCGGCAGCAACGAGTTCGTCTTCTACGACGGTCCTCCCTTCGCCAACGGACTGCCCCACTACGGCCACCTCCTGACCGGCTACGCCAAGGACCTGGTAGGCCGTTACCAGACCCAGCGCGGCAAGCGCGTCGAACGGCGCTTCGGCTGGGATACCCACGGCCTGCCCGCTGAACTCGAAGCCATGAAGCAACTGGGCATGACGGACAAGACCCAGATCGAGGCGATGGGCATCGACAAGTTCAACGACGCCTGCCGTGCCTCCGTCATGAAGTACGCAGACGAATGGAAGAGCTACGTCACGCGCCAGGCACGCTGGGTGGACTTCGACAACGACTACAAGACCCTCAACGTCGAGTACATGGAGTCTGTCCTTTGGGCCTTCAAGCAGCTCCACGAGAAGGGCCTCACCTACAACGGGTACCGCGTCCTGCCGTACTGCTGGAAGGACGAGACGCCGCTGTCCAACCATGAGTTGCGCATGGATGACGATGTCTACAAGAACCGCCAGGACCAGACCGTCACCGTGACCTTCCCCATCAAGGCAGGGGAGTCTGAACTCTCCAAGTCCCTTGAAGGCGTGCAGGCGCTCGCGTGGACCACGACCCCCTGGACGCTGCCCACCAACCTGGCGCTCGCCGTCGGGCCCGACATTTCTTACGCGGTGGTTCCGGCCGGTCCCAACGGGATCAAGGCCGCCTCCGCGGAGGCTCCGGTGACGGGCAGCTTCCTGCTGGCCGCCGATCTTCTCGGTACCTACGCCAAGGATCTGGGGTACGGTGATGGTGCCGATGGCGGTGCTGCCGCCACCGCCGCCGTCACGGCAAGCTACACGGGCACCGAGTTGGCCGGACTGGAATACGAGCCGCTCTGGGACTACTTCTCCGACACCGAGAAATACGGCACGCAGAACGGCTGGCGCTTCCTCGTGGCGGACTACGTCACTACCACCGACGGTACGGGCATCGTTCACCAGGCCCCGGCCTACGGTGAAGACGACCAGAAAGTCTGTGAGGACGCGGGTATCCCCGTGGTGCTCTCCGTCGACGAAGGCGCCAAGTTCCTCCACCTGTTCGCACACGGACCGCTCGCCGAAATCTCCGGGCTGCAGGTATTCGATGCCAACAAGCCGATCACACAGGCACTGCGTTCCGGCGGCCGCCTGGTCCGACAGGCCAGCTACGAGCACAGCTACCCGCACTGCTGGCGCTGCCGCAACCCCCTGATCTACCGCGCAGTGTCCTCCTGGTACGTGGAGGTCACCAAGTTCAAGGACCGCATGTCCGAACTGAACCAGGAGATCAACTGGATCCCGGGCAACGTCAAGGACGGACAGTTCGGCAAATGGCTGGCCAACGCCCGCGACTGGTCCATCAGCCGCAACCGTTACTGGGGCTCGCCCATCCCGGTGTGGCAGTCCGACGACCCCGAATATCCGCGCACCGACGTCTACGGCTCGCTCGCCGAGATGGAAGCCGATTTTGGCCGCCTTCCGATGAACAACGACGGCCAGGTTGACCTGCACCGCCCGTTCATCGACGAACTCACCCGGCCCAACCCGGACGACCCGCGCTCGCCGGAAGAGGGCCAGTCCACCATGCGCCGGGTCGAGGACGTCCTGGATGTCTGGTTCGACTCGGGCTCCATGCCCTACGGCCAGGTGCACTATCCGTTCCAGAACGAGGAATGGTTCGACACCCACAACCCGGCAGACTTCATCGTCGAGTACATCGGGCAGACCCGCGGCTGGTTCTACATGCTGCACATCCTGTCCACGGCACTCTTCGACCGGCCGGCCTTCCGCAATGTGATCAGCCATGGCATCGTCCTGGGCTCCGACGGGCAGAAGATGTCCAAGAGCCTGCGCAACTACCCGGATGTCTCCGAGGTCCTGGACCGCGACGGTTCCGACGCCATGCGCTGGTTCCTGATGTCCAGCCCCATCCTGCGTGGCGGCAACCTCGTAGTCACCGAACAGGGAATCCGCGACGGCGTCCGCCAGGTCATCCTGCCGCTGTGGAATGTCTACAGCTTCTTCACGCTGTACACGAACGCCTCCAATGGAGGCGCCGGCTATGACGCCAAACTGCGCTACGACGGCTACACGGACACGCTGGACCAGTACTTGCTGGCAAATACCGGCGACCTCGTCCGCAACATCACTTCCAGCTTGGACGAGTACGACATTTCAGGAGCCTGCGATGAATTGCGCAGCTACCTGGACATGCTTACCAACTGGTACGTCCGCCGCAGCCGTCAGCGTTTCTTCGACGAGAACACCGACGCCTTCGACGCCCTCTACACGGCACTCGAGGCCGTCTGCCGTGTCTCGGCATCACTGCTTCCCCTCGTTTCCGAGGAGATCTGGCGCGGCCTGACCGGCGGGCGCTCCGTGCATTTGGCTGACTGGCCCGAGGCCTCGCTGTTCCCGGCAAACCCCGGACTCGTCGAGGCAATGGACCGTGTCCAGCAGATCTGCTCCACGGGTTCCAGCCTGCGCAAGGCCGCCAACCTTCGCGTCCGCCTGCCGCTGCAGGAGCTCACGGTGGTGGCACCCGGTGCTGATGCGCTGGAAGGCTTCGCCGCCGTCGTCGCGGATGAGCTGAACCTGCGTTCCGTCCGCCTCCTCGACGCCGCCACGGCGTCGCCGGAGGAATTCGGCATCGAACAGAAACTCGTGGTCAATGCCCGCGCGGCAGGTCCGCGACTGGGCAAGAACGTCCAGCAGGCCATCAAGGGTTCCAAGTCCGGCGACTGGTCTGTTTCCGATGCAGGGGTTGTCACGGCAGGCGGCCTTGAGCTGGAACCGCAGGAGTACACGCTTGAGACCGTCGTCGCGGAATCTGCTGACGGTTCGTCCGCGGCCGTCGCTGTCCTTCCGGGCGGTGGCTTCGTGGTCCTGAACACCGAAGTCACTCCGGAACTGGCTGCCGAAGGCCTGGCGCGGGACATGGTCCGTGCCATCCAGCAGGCCCGCAAGGACGCAGGACTCAACGTCAGCGACCGCATCCACACCACAGTCCTGGCAGTCCACGACGTTGTTGACGCCTTGCGCGCCAACGAAGAGCTGGTCAAGACCGAAACCCTGTCCCTCAAGCTCGACCCCGTCGTCTCCGGCGACGCCGTCGAGCCGCAGATCACCGTTACCAAGATCGAGGCCTAGAACATGAGCGACGAATTCTCCGTAGAAAGCGTCTACGCCGAACTCCTGGGCCGCGCCCCGGAAAACAAAATGGAGCCGCGGCTGGCGCCCCTTTACCGGGCCATGGACGTGCTGGGGGAGCCCAACAAGGCGTTCCCGATCATCCACATCACGGGCACCAACGGCAAGACATCCACCGCCCGCATGATCGAGGCGGGGCTTCGTGCCCACGGCTTGAGCACGGGCCGTTACACGAGTCCGCACCTGTCGAAGGTCACCGAGCGCATCAGCATCGACGGTGAGCCGGTTTCCGATGAGACCTTTGTCCGGATCTGGGACGAGATCCGTCCGTACCTCGAGATCGTGGACAAGGAACTCGAAGCCGATGGCCAGCCCAGGCTCACGTACTTCGAGTGCCTCACCATTCTGGGCTTCGCGATCTTCGCGGACCAACCCGTCAATGTCGCCGTGATTGAAGTCGGACTGGGCGGCATCACCGATGCCACGAATGTGGGTGACGGACAGGTTTCCGTTGTGACTCCGATTTCCCTCGACCACACTGATCTCCTCGGCGACACCACCGAGGATATCGCCCGCGAGAAGGCCGGAATCATCAAGCCGGGCGGCTTCCTGATCAGCGCTGCCCAGCCCGTGGACGCCGCGCAAGTGCTGCTTGAGAAGGCGCGCGAGGCCGGCGTGCCATTCCGCTTCGAGGGTGTCGAATTCGGCGTCGAGTCCCGCAGCGTTGCCGTCGGGGGCCAAGTGCTGACCATCCAGGGGCTCGCAGGCCGTTATGAGGACCTGTTGCTTCCTTTGCACGGCGCACACCAGGCCGAGAACGCCGCAGTCGCCGTCGCTGCCCTGGAGGCATTCCTTGGTGGAGGCGAGAAGGAACTCGACGGCGACGTGCTGCGGGAAGCTTTCGGCAACGTCAGCTCGCCGGGCCGTCTCGAGGTGGTGCGCACCGCTCCCACGATCATCGTGGATGCCGCCCACAACCCGGATGGCATCCGCGTCTCGGCAGAGGCAATTGAAGAGGCTTTCAGCTTCAGCAAGCTGGTGGTTGTCCTCGGAATCCTGAAGGAAAAGGACGCGGAAGAAATCCTGAGGCAGCTCAAGGAATCCCTGGGTGGATTGGCAGAGGAGTTCTGTTTCACGCAGTCCAGCTCGCCGCGGGCCATCCCGGCCGCGCAACTGGCAGATCTCGCCGTCGACCTTGGCTTCGGTGCGGATAACGTCCACATTGCCGAGAAGCTGGATGACGCGATCGAGTGGGCCGTGGAGCGTGCCGAAGCAAACGATGACCTGGCTGGCGGCGTCCTCGTCACGGGCTCCATCACTGTGGTGGCCGAAGCCCGCATGCTCCTCGGGAAGGTTGGTTCCTGAGCGTGGCCAAACTCACCAAAGCCCAGCGCGAATGGCGGCCCGGGATGCCCAAGAAGCGCCGCTCCACCAAGGTGATGTTCGCTTCGACCGTGCTGCTCCTGGAGGCCTTCGTCGCGTTCTTCGCCACCTTGGCTGTCTTCGGACTGAAGCGTGGAGAGGTGCAGCCAGCCCTGATCCTGACATTCGGCATTACGCTGAGCGTTGTGCTGATCCTGGCCTGTGCCGTGCTCAGCAAGCCGTGGGGCATCGGTGTCGGCTGGGTATTGCAGCTGGTCTTGGTTCTTTCGGGCTTCGTCGAGCCCACGATGTTCGTGGTGGGCGTCCTGTTCGCGGCCTGCTGGTGGTACGGCATCCGTGCCGGCATGCGGATCGACCGCGAGAACGCCCAGCGTGATCGTGAGCAAGCCGAATGGAACGCCACCCATGGGGAAGACTCTGCCGGGCAGTCCGCCTGAGCGAAACCCCGTAAACTGGCTGGGAAACCCACACACTCAACATTGGAGCAACCGTGAGCATTGAGCGCACCCTTGTACTGATCAAGCCCGACGGCGTCGCCCGCAACTTGAGCGGCAGCATCCTCGCCCGCATCGAGTCCAAGGGGTATTCCTTGGCCGAATTGAAGAAGGTCAACGCCACCCGCGAACTGCTGGAGCAGCACTACGAAGAGCACCTGGGCAAGCCGTTCTACGAGCCGCTCGTCGAGTTCATGCTCAGCGGCCCGGTTGTCGCTGCTATCTTCGAGGGCCACCGCGTAATCGAAGGCTTCCGTTCCCTTGCCGGAACCACGGACCCGACGACGGCGGCGCCCGGAACCATCCGCGGCGACTTCGGCCGTGACTGGGGCCTGGCTGTGCAGCAGAACCTCGTCCACGGTTCCGATTCGGTGGATTCCGCGGAGCGCGAGATCAAGATCTGGTTCGGCGCGTAGCTTCCAGCCACGCCATACAGCCGAAGGGGCCCATGTTCACGCGAACATGGGCCCCTTCGGCTGTTAATGGCTCAAATGAGGGATACGTGCTCAGTATCCCGAGGTACCGATGAAGACATTGATGAAGGCGAAGAAAATGCTCGCGATCACGCCAACGTAGAGCAGCGCGGAGATGATCCAACCGGACTCGCTGAGGATCTTGGCCAGGCGTGCGGGCGCTGGAATGACGCCGTGCGCTACGTTCCTAATGGTCACGAAGACGAAGAGCGGGATCATGCAGGCCCACACCACCATGCAGAACGGGCACAGGATGTGAATGACATACAGTGCCTGGGACCATAGCCAGACGATGAAGATGAAGCCCAGTGTGATGCCGGTTTGCAGTCCGATCCAGTACCAACGCGCGAACTTGGCCCCGGCAAAGATCGCCATGGCGGTGGTGATGATCACGGCGAAGGCGACGATGCCGATGAACATGTTGGGGAAGCCGAAAACTGAACTCTGCGGTGTCTTCATGACGCTGCCGCAGGATACCCAGGGATTGAGGTCGCAGGCCGTTACATGGTTGGGATCGATCAGAACCTGCAGCTTTTCCAGCACGAGCGCCCCGGATGCAAGCCACGCGATGGCGCCGGTGGCGAGGAGAAGCCACGCAAAGGGACGGTCGCGGACCATGCGCGGCAAGGCTGCGTCGGCGGCGTCCTTCCCATCGGGGGTTTTCCCGGTCTTCTCCTGCCGGGAGCGGGCATCGTTGTTGGCCAGGTTCGGGCTGGCGGGGCTCGGCATGGTTGGCTGTCCTTTTCTGGAAGGCCCGGCGCACGGCCGGGGACTGCTCTTGGGAGGATTCTAGCCGCGGCGGCTGAAAGCTTCTGCCCAGGGAGGGCGGCGGCACGGAAGCTTTCAGGGTGTGCTTCCTGCCGGGAGTGCGGGCGTGTGAGAGAATGAACATGGCCGGAAGCCGATCCACATGCGGAATCCGGTCCGGTATCTTGTTCCCAAGACCGCCAGTCATATGCAGGGCATGCCCAGGATCCAATGATCCCCGGTAGGCCCGCAGTGACAATGGACGGCACCTGGTTGTGGCATTAGAACAACGGGTTTGGAGCGAAGCCGGCTTTCCGTGGATGCCGCACCCCCATGCTGGTGCGAACCGGAAAGACTACTACTGACTTCTGTCAACGCCTGCGGGTTTTGACAATATTGCCCCTCTGGGCGCCGGATGTGGCGGTTGCGCAAGGGCAGGAGTGTTGCCACATATGGATAACGAGCAAGTTGTAGCCGCCGCCGAAGATGCGGCGTCCACCGAGACCACTGAAACACCCAAGAAGGTCACCCGCACCCGGCGCAAGGCGGCACCGAAGACGGTCGCCGCGGACGAAACCCCCGACGCCGGAGCTGCCGCAGCCACCGTTGAGCCGCTCGCCGAGTCGGCGGACACCGAAGAGCCCAAGGCCCCTGTCCGGCGTAGCAGGGCTCGAAAGAAGGTAGAAACTCCGGAGCCGTTGCCAGGTTTCGCTGAGGAAGCTCCGACGGAAGCTGGCGAGGCGACGGAGGCTGCCGCCGCCGTCGTGCCTGACGTAGCAGCAGAGGCCGAAACCGCCCCCGAAAAGCCGGTCCGCCGCCGTCGCACGACGAGGGCAAAGAGCGCCGAGCCCGTTTCCGAAGAAGCAGCGGTCGAAGCGCCCGCTGCGGAGATTGCGCCCGAGGAAGCGCCCGCTGCGGAGACTGCGCCTGAAGAAGCTCCGGCTGCGGAGATTACGCCCGAGGAAACCACCGAGGCGCCGGCCGCCGAGGCGGAAGCTGCGAGCCCGATCGCGTCGCTGTTCCTGGAGCCTGCCTCCGTAACGTCCATGATCTTCCAGGCACCGGACCTGAGCGCAGTTGTCCGGCCGGCCGTCGTCGAAGAAGAACCGCGGGCCGAAGCTGAGGAAGTTTCCGAGGACAACGAACTGGACGAGGCCGGCAGCCGCCGTCGGCGTCGCAGCCGTGGCCGTCGCGGACGCCGGGGCACCGAGCGTGACGAAGCAGGAGAAGAAACCTCTGCGGAATCCGAGGACGAGGCAGAAGCCGGTACCGAGGAGGCGCTCGAAGAAGGCGTGACCTCCCGTCGCCGTCGGCGCCGGCGTCGTGGTGACCAGGACCTGGAGCTGACGGGCGGCGGAGACGACGATCCCCCCAACACTGTCACCCGTGTCCGCGCTCCCCGCGCACACGTTGAGACCACCAGCAGCTCCGACCGCGTCACGAGCGTCAAGGGCTCTACTCGCCTTGAAGCCAAGAAGCAGCGCCGCCGCGAGTCCCGCGAGACCGGCCGCCGCCGCCAGGTCATCACCGAGGCCGAATTCCTGGCTCGCCGTGAGTCCGTCGACCGCCAGATGATCGTTCGCCAGCGCGACGACAGGATCCAGATCGGTGTCCTGGAAGACGGCGTGCTCGCGGAGCACTTCGTGTCCAAGACACAGCAGGATTCCCTGATCGGCAACGTCTACCTGGGCAAGGTCCAGAACGTGCTGCCGTCGATGGAAGCCGCATTCGTCGACATCGGACGCGGCCGCAATGCCGTGCTGTACGCCGGTGAAGTCAACTGGGATACCGTCACCCTGGAAGGCAAGCCGCGCCGCATCGAAAACGCCCTGAAATCAGGCGACTCCGTGCTGGTCCAGGTCACCAAGGACCCCGTGGGCCACAAGGGCGCACGCCTGACGAGCCAGATTTCGCTTCCCGGCCGCTACCTTGTGTACGTGCCCGGCGGTTCCATGACCGGCATCTCCCGTAAGCTGCCCGACGTCGAGCGCAACCGTCTGAAGAAGATCCTCAAGGACCGCCTCCCCGAGAACGCGGGCGTCATTGTCCGCACCGCCGCCGAGGGTGCTTCCGAGGAAGAACTGACGCACGATATCAACCGCCTGCGGGCCCAGTGGGAAGGCATCGAAAGCCAGTCCACATCCACCAAGATCCTGGCCCCGGAACTGCTGTACGGCGAACCGGACCTCACCATCAAGGTTGTCCGCGACGTCTTCAACGAGGACTTCTCCAAGCTCATCGTTTCCGGCGATGAAGCCTGGGACACCATCGAGGCCTACGTCACCTATGTGGCGCCGGATCTGGTGGGACGTCTCGAAAAGTGGACGTCGGATCAGGACATCTTCTCGGCATGGCGCGTGGACGAACAGATCCACAAGGCATTGGAGCGCAAGGTCTTCCTGCCCTCCGGTGGTTCGCTCGTGATCGACCGCACCGAGGCCATGACGGTTGTTGACGTCAACACCGGAAAGTTCACCGGCAGCGGTGGCAACCTCGAAGAAACCGTCACCAAGAACAACCTTGAGGCCGCCGAGGAAGTGGTCCGCCAGCTGCGCTTGCGCGACATCGGCGGAATCATCGTCATCGACTTCATCGACATGGTCCTGGAATCCAACCGCGATCTCGTGTTGCGCCGCCTGGTCGAGTGCCTCGGCCGGGACCGCACCAAGCACCAGGTCGCGGAAGTGACGTCGCTTGGATTGGTCCAGATGACCCGCAAGCGCATGGGCACCGGCCTGCTTGAGGTCTTCGGCGAGCAGTGCGAAACGTGCGCAGGGCGCGGAATCGTCACGCATGACGAGCCCGTGGAGCATCGCCGGGCCAACGTGGTGGCCGCTGAACACCACCACCCGCGCACGGAGTCACTCCCGGCCGTCCGCCCGGAGCAGCGCAAGCGCCGCCGCGGCAGGGGGACAGGGCAGGGGACTTCCGAGCTCCCGATCACCCCTCCTGTGCCGGTCCACTCCGTGGAATCCACTGATCCGAACCGCCAGGCAGCCACCCGCGCAGCCCTTGCGACCATCGCGGCTGCGGCCCACGCTGCCCACCTGCACGACGACGAACTCCACCACGCGGCGGAATTGCTCGCCGACGGGCACGCAGCGGAAGCAACCCCTCTGCAGGCACCCGCGGCCCCGGTCTCGGCTCCTGCCGCTGCTTCGGGTAGCGAGGAACGCTCGAAGCCTGTGCTGCGATTCGGCGGCGAGGAAGTGGCGTTGCCTTTCGTCCACCACGAAGAAGAGCCGGCGAGTGGCGCTCCTGCCATGAGCCTGGATCTGTTGGCGCAGGCATTCGCGGGCCTCGGAGAAGCTCCGGACACCGCGACGGCCGCAACGGAGTCCCGGGAAGCGCCCGCAGAGGCTCCCGCGGCCGTTGCAAGCGGGGAATCCCTGGAGTCGGCTTCGCGTGGACGCCGGGGCCGCCGCAACCGTAGTGCCAGCCGTGCCCAGGGTGCCGCCAACGCCACCAACGTGGAGCACCACGAGGTTGCAGCCGCTGCCTCCGGTGGGGCCGCGCACGAGGCCAAGGCGCCCGACGCATCCCCGGTCAAGCCGACGGCGGCAGCAGAACCGATCATTCTCGGAGTCGGCGTGCCCAAGTCCGAACTCTAAACGCAGTACCCAGTCCGAAGCCCCGGCCGTTCCCGCTCTTGCGGAAACCGCCGGGGCTTCGGCGTTGCCGGCCCATTTGCCGGACCAGTTGCCGGACCTCACGACAGTGCGGTTACAAAGGGAGATTTCAGCGGGCGAGGTGTGATCCGGGTTAAGCTAGGGGACTGACACGGGGTGCCGCGCACCAAGCCGGCTGAGACCAGACCCGTTGAACCTGTCCGGTTAGCACCGGCGAAGGGATGTCTCGAATGACTGTTTCGGCACACTCGGCTGTCTACCCGCTCAAGGCCGTCCAGCGCCCTATCCCCAGGGTCCTCAGCATTGCCGGCTCGGATCCGTCGGGCGGTGCCGGGATCCAAGCTGACCTGAAGAGCATTGCCGCCAACGGCGGTTACGGCATGGCCGTCATCACGGCACTCACAGTACAAAACACGCAGGGAGTCACCGGCGTTCACGTGCCTCCCGTGGAGTTCCTGCAGCAGCAATTGGATGCCATTAGCGACGACATCACCGTTGATGCCGTCAAAATCGGCATGCTCGGGGACGCGGCCGTCATCCACGAAGTCCGCCGCTGGCTCGGCGAGGCGCGCCCCGCCGTCGTCGTACTGGATCCGGTGATGATCGCGACTAGTGGCGACCGGCTCCTCGCGGAGTCCGCTGAAACCGCACTGCGGGAACTTTTGCCCCTCGCCGACTTGGTGACCCCCAACCTTCCTGAATTGGCCATGCTGCTTGGCGAGCCTGTTGCCACCGACTGGGCATCGGCGTTGGAGCAAGGCAAACGTCTGGCCGCTGCCTGCGGAAACACCGTCCTGGTGAAGGGAGGCCATCTGCAAGGATCCGGCTGCCCCGATGCGCTGGTCAACACCGGGGGAGTCCTGAGCCAGGACGTGGTGGAATTCGCCGGCCAACGCGTGGAGACCCGCAACAGCCATGGCACGGGATGTTCCCTGTCGTCTGCGATGGCGACGGCAAAAGCGCGGCTCGGCGATTGGGAGTCTGCCCTGCGTGAAGTCAAGCCCTGGCTTCAGGAGGCGCTGACCCAATCCGAGAGGCTGGAGGTGGGGAAGGGCAACGGGCCCATCCATCATTTCCACACTCTCCAGCACTCCCTTCAGCCGGGGGACTTCGCGGTCCGGATGTGGGACGCCGCCCAATCGGAGCTTGCGGCCATTTATGGCCTGGACTTCATCCAGGACTTGCAAACCGGTGGGCTCAGCGAAGCGCAGTTCAGCTATTACCTGTCGCAGGATGCCATCTATCTCAACGGCTATTCCCGGGTCCTGGCGCGTGCAAGTGCGCTCGCCCCCAGCGAAAACGAACAGCTGTTCTGGGCCCGCGGCTCGCAGATGTGCCTCGAAGTCGAGTCCGAGCTGCATCGGAATTGGCTTAGCGGACGCCAGGCAAGCGGAGAACTGGGCCCCGTCACCAAGGCCTATGTGGACCACTTGCTGGCGGCGTCGGCGTCGGGCAGCTATGCCGTGCTGCTGGCTGCAGTACTGCCCTGCTACTGGTTGTACGCCGAGGTGGGACAGCAGCTCCACCGTGGCTATGTCCAGGCAGGAGCGTCGGACGAGCACCCTTACGCCGACTGGCTGCGCACCTACGCAGACGAGGCGTTCGCAGAGGCCACCCGCAAGGCGATCGACCTCACGGATGCCGCCGCGCAGGCTGCCTCACCGGCCGAGCGCGCGGCCATGATGGAGGCTTTCTCCCAATCCTGCCGCTATGAAACTGCATTCTTCGATGCTCCAAGGCTGCACAGCTGACCCCGGTTCCTGGCGCGGAGGGACGGGATGAAGGGCTGTTTCGGCAGGCGCCGCAGCGTGTCGGGGTGAGGATCCGAGCTTTTCCCGGCGGGCAGGGTAAGGTGGACGGGCACGGTACCGGATGGCGGCATAGCCAGTCTGTGGCAGCCATCACGTGGCAGCCTCCGGACCTTGGCCTCATTTGCAGCCGAAGGCGAAACTAGCGTAATCTAGATCTTCGGTGCTTACGCCAACACTTGGGTTATGCCCCTAGGGACCTTTCGTTTGGAATTGACATTTCATTTGGAACTGTTCAAGGGATGACTCATGGATTCCGTACCGGAGTCCACGGCGTTGAGGCACAGCGTGAACCAGGCCCGTTTTCGGATCGGGGTTCCGCACGCAAATTTAGTAATAAACGTCGAGAGAAGTGAGTGCCCAAGTGGTGTACGCGATTGTCCGCGCAGGCGGCCGCCAAGAAAAGGTTTCCGTTGGAGACTACGTAACCCTGAACCGCGTCCCCGGTGGAGCCGGCAGCACTCTTGAGCTGCCCGCACTGCTCCTGGTGGACGGTGACAAGGTCACCTCCGCTGCTGCGGATCTGGCCAAGGTCAAGGTTACGGCTGAGATCCTCGAAGACCTCCGTGGTCCGAAGATCGTCATCCAGAAGTTCAAGAACAAGACCGGCTACAAGAAGCGCCAGGGTCACCGTCAAGAACTGACCAAGATCAAGATCACCGGTATCAAGTAACCACTGGTTGCTGTTCAGGTTTTCAACAGATTCCCCAGAATTTAAAGGCAGGCATTTCAAATGGCACATAAAAAAGGCGCGAGCTCCACTCGCAACGGTCGTGACTCCAACGCCCAGTACCTCGGCGTAAAGCGCTTCGGTGGCCAGGTCGTTTCCGCAGGCGAGATCATCGTCCGCCAGCGCGGCACCCACTTCCACCCGGGCGCCGGTGTCGGCCGCGGTGGCGACGACACCCTGTTCGCCCTGCAGGCAGGTGCGGTTGAGTTCGGTACTCGCCGTGGCCGTCGCGTAGTGAACATCGTTGCTGCTGCAGCTGCAGAGTAATAACACGTTCTGAACGGGTGGAGCGGGCCGTATGGCCCGCTCCATCTGTCTTTTTAACCGCACTAGAATTTACTAGGGCGGGCGGCGGCGCATCAGCCGGCAAACGCATTTCAAGCAGTAATTTCCACATAGAGGAGAAACACGTGGCGACCTTCGTAGACCGGGTAGTACTTCACGTATCCGGCGGAACAGGCGGCCACGGCTGTGTCTCTGTTAAGCGCGAGAAGTTCAAGCCCCTCGGCGGACCCGACGGCGGCAACGGCGGCAATGGCGGCGACGTCATCCTGCGCGTCGATGCACAGACAACTACTTTGCTTGATTACCACCACGCACCGCACCGCCACGCAACCAACGGTGGCCCGGGCATGGGCGACTGGCGCGGCGGCAAGAACGGCGAAACCCTCGTGCTTCCCGTCCCGGACGGCACCGTGGTCAAGACCAAGGACGGCGTTGTCCTTGCTGACCTTGTCGGTGAAGGCACCGAGTTCATCGCCGCTGCAGGCGGCCAGGGCGGCCTTGGCAACTCTTCGTTGTCTTCGCAGAAGCGCCGGGCTCCCGGCTTCGCGCTCCTCGGTATTGAAGGCGACTCCAGCGACATCGTCCTGGAACTGAAGTCCATCGCAGACATCGCGCTGGTCGGCTTCCCCTCGGCAGGCAAGTCCAGCCTTGTCGCGGCGATGTCAGCGGCGCGGCCCAAGATCGCCGACTACCCGTTCACTACCTTGATCCCCAACCTCGGCGTGGTCCAGGCCGGCGACGTCCGGTTCACCATTGCCGACGTTCCCGGGCTGATCGAAGGCGCGAGCGAGGGCAAGGGCCTGGGCCACAACTTCCTGCGCCACGTTGAGCGTTGCGCCGCGCTGGTGCACGTGCTGGACTGCGGAACCTTGGAAGCGGACAGGGACCCGCTCTCGGATCTTGCGATTATCGAGCAGGAGCTGGACAAGTACGCCGTGGACATGAGCTACGCCGGTGTCGACGGCGAAGTGGTCCCCCTGAACGAACGCCCCAAGCTTGTGGTCCTGAACAAGGTGGACCTGCCTGATGGCCGGGATATGGCAGAGTTCGTCCGTCCCGAACTGGAACAGCGCGGCTACCGCGTCTTCGAAGTTTCCGCCACGAGCCATGAAGGCCTGCGCCAGCTGAGCTTCGCCATGGGCGAGATTGTCATGGCCGCCCGCAGGGCCGTGGCCATTGCGCCCCCCAAGGTCGCAGCCCCCGTCCTCCGCCCCCGTGCCGTCAACGAGTCCGGCTTCAAGATTCGCCGCGAAGAAAAGAACCTCGAGCCGCTCTTCCGCGTGCTGGGGGAGAAGCCGGTCCGCTGGGTCAAGCAGACCGACTTCACCAATGAGGAAGCCATTGGCTACCTGGCCGATCGCCTGGCCAAGCTCGGCATCGAAAACGAATTGTTCAAGATGGGTGCCGTTCCGGGCGACACCGTGGTGATCGGTGAAGAGGACGGCGTCGTGTTCGACTGGGAGCCCACCATGATGGCGGGCGCCGAACTCCTGGCGACGCCTCGAGGCACGGACATCCGTGTTGCCGACATCGGCGACCGTCCCACACGTTCGCAGAAGCGCGATGAGCAGATCGAGCGACGCGAGGCCAAGGCTGCCGCGCGGGCCGAGCTCGAAGCCGAGCGCAAGGCGGGCATCTGGACGGAGTCCGTCAGCCGCCGTCGTGCAGCCCAGCCCCTGAAGGAAAGCGGCCTGGAAGCCGAAAATGACGACTAGCACGGCCCGTATCGCTGAATTCACGGAAGGCGACGACGCCGCGGAACGCCAGGCGCTGGCCGGCGCCAAGCGGATCGTGGTCAAAGTAGGTTCGTCTTCGCTGACCAGCATCAAAGGCGGCATCTCGGAAAAAGCGCTGACTGCCCTCGTCCACGCCTTGGCCGAGAAGCGGAATTCCGGGACGGAGATCATCCTGGTCTCGTCCGGTGCGATCGCGGCGGGTCTAGCACCGCTCGGGCTCGCCAAGCGTCCCAAGGACCTCGCTACGCAGCAGGCTGCAGCCAGTGTGGGCCAAGGGCTTTTGATGGCGCGCTACTCGCAGGCTTTCGCGGCGCACGGGGTCACGGTCAGCCAGGTCCTGTTGACTGCGGATGACTTGATGCGGCGAACCCAGCACAGCAACGCATACCGGGCGCTTGACCGTCTGCTGAACCTCGGCGTCGTGCCTGTCGTGAACGAAAACGACACCGTGGCAACGCACGAAATCCGCTTTGGCGACAACGATCGCCTGGCCGCTTTGGTGGCGCACCTTGTGCGGGCGGATGCGTTGGTCCTGCTTTCCGACGTAGACGCCCTGTATGACGGTCCGCCGTCGTTGGGTGCCAAGCGCATTCCGCTCGTCACCGGTCCCGCCGACCTGGTCGGCGTGACCATCGGCAAGGCCGGCAAAGCCGGCGTCGGCACCGGCGGCATGACCACCAAGGTGGAGGCGGCGTCCATCGCAGCAGGCTCCGGCATCCACGCCCTCGTGACGTCCACGGCCAATGCCGCCGCCGCACTGGCCGGCGAGGACGTGGGCACGTGGTTCGCCATCAACGGCAACCGCAAGCCCGTGCGCCTGCTGTGGCTGGCCCACCTCGCTTCCGTCCGGGGCCGTTTGGTGCTCGATGACGGCGCCGTCAAAGCCGTGCGCGACCGCCACACATCGCTGCTGCCCGCCGGAATATCGTCGGTGCAGGGAGACTTCGAGCCGGGCGATCCCGTGGAGATGGTTTCTGCCGAGGGCACCGTCATTGCCAGGGGGCTGGTCAACTACTCCGCCGAAGAGCTTCCCCGCATGCTTGGCCGTTCAACCAAGGAACTCGCCAAGGACCTTGGCCGCGGATATGACCGCGTAGTTGTTCATGTTGACGACCTCGTACTGGTTCAGCCCTCCCGCTCCACTAAACTTGGAGAATGACTGAGGCCCTTACCCCTGATTCTCCTGTGATGACTGACGCCCTGACTTCCGGCAATGCCGCCCAGGTGCCGGAAACTCCGGAGCTGGGAACCGCGCCGCTCACCCCTGAGCAGGTGGAGGCGGCCGTGCACTCGATCGCGGACCGCTCTCGTCAGGCCGCGCGCCTTATGGCCCAGGCGAACCGTGCCTGGAAGGACCGCGCCCTGCACGCTATCGGCGCAGCCCTCGGGGAACAGCAGGAGTCAATCCTCGCCGCCAACGCGAAGGATGTTGAGTCTGGCCGCAACAACGGCACCTCCGCTGCCATGCTGGACCGACTGACCTTGACTCCTGCCCGCATCGACGGCCTCGTGGCTGCCCTTGAAAACCTGGCAGGCTTGCCGGATCCCGTCGGCAACGTCGTCCGGGGCCAAACCCTCCCCAACGGACTGCGCTTGCGCCAGATCAACGTGCCCATGGGAGTAGTCGCAGCGATCTACGAGGCCCGCCCCAACGTCACGGTCGACATCGCCGGGCTCGCCTTGAAGAGCGGCAATGCCGTGATCCTGCGCGGCGGATCGGCTGCCGCGCACACCAACGCAGCCCTTGTGACCATCCTCCGCGATGCGCTGGAATCCGTTGGGTTGCCGGCCGATGCCGTCCAGAGCGTGGACCAATTCGGACGCGAGGGCGCCAACGTCCTCATGCGTGCCCGCGGCCGGGTGGACGTGCTGATTCCCCGTGGTGGACGGGACCTGATTCAGACTGTGGTGAACAACTCTTCCGTGCCCGTCATTGAGACCGGCGAAGGCAATGTACACATCTTCATCGACGAATCCGCGAGTGAAGAGATGGCCGTCGACATCCTGCTTAACGCCAAGACCCAGCGTCCGAGCGTTTGCAACACCGTGGAGACTCTCCTGGTGCACTCGAAATCCACTGTGCTGCCCGCCGTCGCCACCGCCTTGCGCGCCGCCGGGGTCACCTTGCATGTCGATCCGCGGATTCAAGCGGCGCTGTCCGGTTCCGTGGAAACAGTCCCGGCCGACGACGTCGATTGGGCCACGGAATACATGGACCTTGACCTCGCGGTTGCGATGGTGGACAACCTCGACGAGGCAGTCGCGCACATCCGCAAGTGGTCGACCGGCCACACGGAAGCCATCCTGACGAACAACCTGGCGAACGCCGAGAAGTTCATTGCGGACATCGACTCCGCGGCGGTCATCGTGAACGCTTCCACGCGTTTCACCGACGGAGGCGAGCTCGGACTCGGTGCCGAGGTGGGAATCTCTACCCAGAAGCTGCACGCACGCGGTCCCATGGGCCTCACCGAGCTGACCACCACGAAGTGGATCGTCCAAGGTGAAGGCCAAGTCCGGGGCTAGCGACGCTGTAACATAGAACAGAAGTCCTGAACGGTGGGAGGATCCGCCGTCGAAATCCTTTGAACCGCTAGGGGAGAAAATGCAGTTTCAGCAGATCGCCATTTCCATTCTCGCTCAAGGGGGGGAAAGCGAGGCGCCGGCGCCGCTGTGGGTCCCTCCTTTCGTCTTCGGCATCTCCATGTTCTGCATCCTGCTGGTCCTGATGTTCGTGGCAGTCTCCTACACGAACCTCGGCAACCGTCACGACGCAGTCGACGAGCACTCAGACCCGCACCGGCAGCACCCGGCCAAGCACCCAGGGCTGGGTCACTAACATTTCCGCCGCAAAACCCTTCGAGGAAACGGGGCGCCGACTTCGCTTGGGCGTGATGGGTGGAACCTTCGATCCCATCCACCACGGCCACTTGGTTGCTGCCAGTGAGGTTGCTGCCAAGTTCCGCTTGGACGAGGTGGTCTTCGTGCCCACCGGACAGCCCTGGCAGAAGTCGCACAAGCAGGTCAGCGAAGCTGAGCACCGGTACTTGATGACGGTCATTGCCACGGCTTCCAACCCCAATTTCACGGTGAGCCGCGTGGACGTGGACCGCCCCGGTCCCACGTTCACCATCGACACCCTCAGGGATCTGCGGACCCAGAGGCCGGATGCGGACCTGTTCTTCATCACGGGCGCGGACGCCCTGGCGCAGATCCTGTCCTGGAAAGACGTCGACGAGCTTTGGTCCTTGGCGCACTTTGTCGGTGTCACCCGGCCTGGTCATGTCCTTGATGGCATGGGCAGGGAGGACGTCAGCCTGCTGGAAGTGCCCGCCATGGCGATCTCCTCGACGGATTGCCGCGCCCGCGTCGGTGCAGGCAATCCGGTCTGGTACCTCGTTCCTGATGGTGTGGTCCAGTACATCGCCAAATACAAGCTGTACTCGGGCAAACCCGGCATGGGGGAGCCCCTGCATGCTATGACCGGATCAGAACACCAAGCCCGTACCGAGTGAGTTTTGAATGAGCCAGGAACAGCCCCCCATCCCTAGCCGGCGCGAGCTTCGACGAGCCCGGGACGCACGTCTGGAAGAAACCGGCGCAAGTCCCGCAGTAGCCGAGGCCGTTACCACCGACGACGCCAACCACGCGTCCGGTGGAGCTTCGGCCAATCGGGTGCGCCGGGTGGCCGATGCTCCGCTGGACGCCAAACCCTCCGCGGAACGTTCTTCCCAGGCGCGTGCACGCGACCGTGCAGCCCTCCGCGCCATCAAGGAACTCGCGGACAAGGAGCAGCAGCTTTCCCGCGGCGGTCCACCCACGCGCCGTCAGTTGCGCCTGCAGCAATTGCAGGAGGAGGTTGCCCCCGGCACCTCGGCGATCCCCGTGGTGGCCGCACCAGGATCCGGGCCGAGGACATCCAGCAGCCTGGCGCAGACTCCCGGCAAGCAGCAGCCCGGCCCTGAACGCCCGGGCGTGTTGCCTGGCGGCGGTGTCCGCGTTACGGCAGGCCCTCCTCCCGGTGCACCGGAAATGACGGTGGAACAGGCCTTGATGGCCCGCGAGCTCTTGGCTGCCCAGGCGAACAATCAGTCCAACAAGCTTGAGCACATCGCGGCAATGGAATCAGCCGTGCAGAAAGTCCCGGCGGCTGAATCCGAGGTGTCCGGAACCGACCCTGAGCCGGCCGATCCGGTTGCTTTGGCTGAACAAATCGCCCAGGCTGAACGCGAGGCGATCCTCAACAAGAGGGCGATGGCCAAGCAGAAGCTCGCTGAGCAGAACAGCCGTCCTGCTGGTCCGGTCCGTGCTGAACCTTCTGTGGCCAGCAACCTGGCCATGGTGACGCCCCTGGAATTCGTGAAGGTTCCGGGACTCGAACGTCCCGTCATGAAGCCGCCCGGCACCACCTTTGTTCCCCTTGTGACGTCCCCCGCTCCGAAACTGAAGCCTGGGCAGTCGGCGTCGGGCAAGCCACGGAGCCTGCGCGGCCGGGCAGGAGTGCTGGCGCGCGCCGAGGCCGCTGCGAAAGCGGCTGGTCGACGCCCGGCGTCGGGCTCCGCATCGGACGGTGGGGCACTCGCGGAAGCGGCCGAACATCCGCCCGTTTCGGCAAGTTCGGCTTACGGACTTGAACCGCTCGACGCCGCGACGGCGGGACTTGGGCGCGCCAAGCGTACCCGGCTTCTGGTCCTTGGACTCGTTGGCATCGGAGCCATCGCCCTGATCGCGGGCATCATCATGATCACCAGCGGACTTTCCCGCTGACCATAACGGCTTTTGCCACCAAACAGGCTTCGTTCATTCTCGAAGCCGCATACAAGGAGTCCCGTGACTGCACATGAACAATCCGTCCTCTTGGCCCGCCACGCCGCCCGCGCGGCAGCGGACAAGCTGGCCGAGGACATCATCGCCTTGGACGTCAGCGAACGCCTGGCCCTGACTGACGTCTTCCTGATCGCCTCGGCCCCGACCGAACGCCAGGTCAACGCCATCGTCGACGGCATCGAGGAAGAACTGCTCAAGCAGGACCTCCGCCCGGTACGCCGCGAAGGGCGTTCCGAAGGCCGCTGGGTCCTGTTGGACTACGCCGACATCGTGGTGCACGTCCAGCACTCCGAGGACAGGGTCTTCTACGCGCTGGAACGCCTGTGGAAAGACTGCCCGGTTGTGGACCTGGAACTCGGTGACGACGCCTCGGCGAAGGCTCCTGCCGTCGAGGAATCCTAGGCGCCAAGCCGCAAACCAACTGAATATGCCCGATTTGGAATTTTCGGAAATGCTGTTCTAAGATATTTGAGTTGCTTCGGAGGAATCCGAACTGGAGGGGATTTTCCAGCCAGTTCACGGTCTCTGAAGCGGCGAAAATATGGGGCTGTGGCGCAGCTGGTAGCGCACCTGCATGGCATGCAGGGGGTCAGGGGTTCGAGTCCCCTCAGCTCCACCATTTACCAAAAGGGAACCACCAGATCTGGTGGTTCCCTTTTGTGTGTCCCGCCGCTGGCTGCTCCCGGGGCTAGCGCAACGCGGGGTCACTTACGGCCCGTCCCAGCGGACTTTATGGGCCGTAAGTGACCCCGCGTTGCTTTAAGCACGCGGTACTCGAGAGTGGCCGAGCGCACCCTCGCGTAGCCGCCGAGTGTATGCAACAGTGGGTTCAGCATGTCTGCGTCACTTTACCAACCGATTACGGTTTACTATTGGTGGGCATCGCCGCCTGGCGGACTGCGGCGATTCGCGGGCCCATCGCTGACCAGCCACCGACAATACAGGGGGATAGTCCTTGGTAACTATGGCCGATGTTGCGCGGGTAGCCGGCGTTTCCAGGAGCACCGTGTCCTATGCCCTCAGCGGTGTCCGGCCGATTGCGCCCGAAACGCGTGAGCGCATCCTGCAGGCCATGTCCGACCTTGGCTATACGCCGAACCTGCTCGCCCAGGGTCTGGCCGGCAAACGGACCGGAATTGTCTCCTTGATTTTCCCGGTCGGGGAGCAAGGCATGAACACCACGGAATTCGAATACGTCCAAGGTGCTGCCGAACAAGCGCGCGTTGACGGATACCATCTTCTTCTGTGGCCAATGGACCCCGACGACCTGGGCGAGATGCAGCGGATCGTGGCCCAAGGCCTGGTGGATGGAATCCTCCTTATGGAAGTCAGGTCATTCGACGAACGGATTCCAGTCCTTTTGGAAACGGGGGTTCCATTCGTCACGATCGGACGGCCCGCGGATGCCGCGGGCTTGACATTCGTGGACGCGGATTTTGAAGCCATGGGCGAGCTCGCAGTGTCGCACCTCGCCAGCCTGGGGCACACGGAAATCGGCCTCGTGACGCATTCGCGTGAGTCCTTAGAGAGCGGATACGGCCCGATGGTCCGATCCTGGGATGCCGTGGCAGCTGCCGCATCGCGGCACGGGATCACTGCTCGGCTGTTCCCGGCAACGAGCTCGCTTGCCGGCGGCCGCGAGGTGTTCGGACGGATTCTTGAGGCGTCCCCGGAAACAACCGGACTCGTGATGATCAACGAAGCGGCTACTGCAGGCCTTCTGGGTGCGGCGGCGGCCCACGGTTGGCGAGTCCCCGAGTCTCTCTCCATTGTCGCGATCAACACCAGTGCCGGCTCAGCGGAGCGCTTCATGCCAGCCCTGACGACGGCGTCCGCCGAACCCGGCGTCATGGGGCGCGAGGCAGCACAATTCCTCACCCGGCGCCTCAGGAGCGAGGGCGCAGATGCCCTGCAATGGCTCGCTGAACCGGTGCTGACGTTGCGCGGGAGCACCGCCGAGGCACGCGCCACCCAGCCATAGAATCACCGCGCCGCCGGGTGCAATCCGCGAATTCGAGGCATTCATTACGCGGTTCCATCACACGTGATTGTGACATTTGACACACCGTTGCGCCGCCAACTACTGTCGAGCCATCGACCCGCGTCGACAAGGCGCGTCGACGAACGGCGATGGGATTCCTCCTGATACAACATGGCGGATGGTCACCGATCAGTGTTCCCGGAGACTAAGGAAGTAAGTCGTGCTTGGAATCATTCGGTACCAAGACCCCGAGTTGAAATCGCGGTCGATGTCAGCCCGCCCGGAACGGGAATTCCTAAGCTTTCGCAACGGGTCCACGAGCAACCGCGTCCCCTTATTACAGGGCCGACAAGGCCCGGAATAGTGCGAGGACGGAAGTCGGCGACCACCATCTGCGTCTGAGTTTCAGGACGGGGCGCCGGAGGGGCCAATGTTGCCCGCTCTAAATATGTAAGCGCTTGCCCTGCGCTGGTGGTGCCCGTAGAAGCCTCCTCACCGAGCGCCCCACCCCTTAGCCAACATCCCCCAATCATCACAACAACCTCTTGGAGGTACCCGCATGGAAACGTTGACCACACCGGCTCTGTCCGCGTTCGAAGGTGGCCGGAAGTGAAAGCGATTCGACGGTTCACTGTACGAACGGTTCTGCCGGAAGCAATCGCCCCGTTGGCACGATTGGCGAAGAACCTGCGCTGGTCGTGGCATTTGCCGACACGTGAATTGTTCTCCGCGCTGAACGCCGAGGCCTGGGAACAAAGCAAATATGACCCGATGACCTTCCTGGGCTTGGTCAGCCGCGAGGAACTGCATGAGCTCGCAGCGGACGCCGCAGTCGTAGAGCGTGTGCAGCACGCGGCTGCGGATCTGGACCGGTACTTGGGCGAGCCGCGCTGGTACCAGGGCCTGGGTCCGGACGCTCCGGCGTGCATCGCGTATTTCTCGCCGGAATTCGGCATCACCGAGGTGCTTCCGCAGTATTCCGGCGGCTTGGGGATCCTGGCCGGGGACCACCTGAAGGCGGCTTCGGACCTGGGTGTGCCGTTGATCGGCGTCGGGCTGCTGTACCAGGCGGGCTATTTCAAGCAGTCCCTTTCCCGGGACGCCTGGCAGCAGGAGACCTACCCGGTCCTTGACCCCGACGGGTTGCCGCTGACACTGCTGCGCGAGGAAGACGGTTCGCCGGCCCTGATCACACTGCCGTTGCCCGGTGACCGGACGCTGCGGGCGCACATCTGGCGTGCCGACGTCGGGCGGGTGCCGCTGCTGCTGCTCGATTCGAACGTTCCGGCCAACGACGACGCCGCGCGCGGGATCACGGACCGCCTCTACGGCGGCGGCGGTGACCACCGCCTGCAGCAGGAGCTGCTGCTGGGCATGGGCGGGGTGAAGGCGCTGCGGGTCTACCAGCGGCTCACGGGCACCCCGGCCCCGGAGGTGTTCCACACCAACGAAGGCCACGCCGGGTTCCTGGGCATCGAACGGATCCAGGAGCTCATGTCCGCCGAGGCCCCGCTGAGCTGGTCCGAGGCCCTGGCCGCCGGACGCGCGTCCACGGTGTTCACCACCCACACCCCCGTGCCGGCCGGCATCGACCGCTTCGAGGCCGTGCAGATCAGGCACTTCTTCGACGCCGGCCTGGCCCCGGACGTG
>NZ_JBFTOG010000018.1:0-112700 GCF_056397865.1 Arthrobacter sp. 05L417 | reverse complement strand
TGGAACGAACTCCGACGCGACGGACTCGCCGCCGAAGAACACGCCTTCCTGAACCCCGGCGAAGAACCCCGCACCCCGTTCGTCGCCCAGCAACTCGCCGGCGCCACCGGACCGGTCATCGCCGTCACCGACTACATGAAGGCCGTCCCCGACCAGATCCGCCAATTCATCCCCAACGAATTCGCCTCCCTCGGCGCCGACGGCTTCGGATTCTCCGACACCCGCCAAGCCGCACGCCGCTTCTTCAAAAACGACACCCACTCCATCGTCGTCAAAGCCCTCCAACTCCTCGCGGCGAGGGGCGAGGTTGACCCGAGTGCGCCGTCGTACGCCATCGATCGGTACAAACTGCTCGACGTGACTGCCGGCACCACCGGCGGTTCGGGGGGCGACTCCTAAACAGGTGCAAAAAAGAATCGGCGGTAGTGCTCCATGAGCACTACCGCCGATTTGTTGTCACGCTCCGAGCGAGCGGCGATCCACCACGAATCCTGTGGCGGCATTCTCCCTGACTGCGTTGATACCGGCCACAAGGGCCGCAATATCCGGGAACCTGGGCGACACTGCCACTACCGTTCCATCATCGGCCTTCAACCGGAAACGGAACGATTGCTCCCCAGCCGTCAAGATTTCGAAAATGCCAGACATAAACCCTCTTTCCACCGCGGATGCGTCATTGCATCCCCTTCGATGACCACTGACTCTCGTGAAGTCCCTAAGAGAATATCGGCCATGGGAGCCAGCCAGAAGGCCTACCCGCGGGTAATATTCAACCTTTTTCGGTAGACCTATATTGGAGTGCAAGGTGAACCTAGAGATCTCTCGAGGGCGCATGGATAGGGTGAACCCCATGAACGATTCCAGCCCCGCGCCCACCGTTGGTGTGCTGTTGGCCGGCGGCGCAGGGACACGCCTGGGCCTCGGCCCCAAGGCGCTGCTGCCCTTCCGCGGCCGCACCTTGGTTGAAGTGCTCGCCAAGACATTGCTCGACGGCGGATGCTCCAAGGTAGTCGTAGTGCTCGGTGCCGGAGCCGAGGATGTCCGTGGCGCTACGGAGCTGGACAAGTACCTCGTCGTCGACAACCCGGAGTGGGCGACCGGCATGGCCAGCTCGTTCCGCACCGGTATTGCGGCAGCTACACACGGCCACAATGTCATGGTGACTTTGGTGGACCAGCCTGGGGTGACCCCCGCCGTCGTCGCCAGGCTGTTAGCAGCGCACCAAGCCGGCCGGGTGACCGCGGCGGGATACCCGGAAGCCGCCTTCGACGGTGGCCACACAACAAAGCTAAGGCGCGGCCACCCCTTGATCATCGACGTCTCGCTCCGTGCCGAGGTAGCAGAATCGGCCGTGGGCGACGCCGGAGCACGCCGTTTCCTCAAAGCACACCCCGGCCTCGTGGACGTCATCGACTGCAGCGACCTCGCCGACGGAGCCGACGTGGACACGAAAGACAAGCTGCACCTCCTCAGCGGCTAGCCACCCCCAACTGACTAGCAATAGATGCCGTTATGAGGCTCGATAACGACATTAAATGCGAGTCAGTTGGGTGGGGGCGGAGGCGGCGGCGTCCTTCAGTGCCAGGTAGATTTTGTCCCGGGCGATAGGGAGCGCCGCGAACCTCACCCCGGTGGCGTTCCGGATGGCGTTGGCCAGCGCGGGCGCAACGGGGTTGAACGGGCTCTCGCTCATGGACTTCGCGCCGAGCGGCCCCATCTGGTCGTTCGTTTTCGCGAAGTAGACCTCGCTGCGTGGCACGTCCGCGAAGGAAGGGATGTGGTACTGCCGAAGGATGTCGGTGGTGACCTTGCCTGCGTCGTTCACGCGGACTTCCTCATACAGTGCGACACCCAGCGCCTGGGCGATTCCGCCTTCCACCTGGCCGCGGCATTGCCGTGGATTGACCACGACGCCGGCATCGGCCGCCTGGACGCTCTGCAGGATCCGCAGCTCCCCCGTGCCGGTGTTCACGGCCACCCGGAATCCGTGGACGTTGAAGGCAACCGAACGCGGAGTTCCGCCCCAACGCCCTTCGGCGGCGAGTTCCATGCCCTGCTGCCGCGCGGCGTCGTGCACCTCCGCTAGCGCCAAGACCCGCTCACCGCAACGCACCGCACCGTCCTCGAGCAGGCACTCCGCCTCCGAAACACCGGCAAACGCAGCAGCCACGGCCCGGATCCGCACTGCGAGCTCCTGCGCTGCGAGCAAGGTTGCCTGCCCGGCCACCACGGTTCCTGCGGAGCCGAACGCGCCGGTATCGTGCTCCACGAGGTCCGTATCGGACTGGCGCACGGCCACGTTCGACGCCGAGGTGGACAGGGCGGTCGCCGCCAGTTGGGCGTGGACCGTGGTGGTGCCGTTGCCGAACTCGGCCGTCCCGACGGCGGCGTCGAACGTACCGTCCGGCAGGAGCCTGAGGCGCGTGTGGGCGAAGTGCCCGCGAGGCGGAACGGTGTCGATCATGGACAGCGCGGAACCGACGCCCGTGACCCACTCCGGACCGAGATCGTCGAGCCCGGCGTCCCGGTAGCGTTGGCCGCCGCGTTCGAGGGCATCGCGGACCAGCGCCACGCATTGGTCCAGACCGTAACTGCCGTAGAAGACGTCCTCTTCCGGTTCCGGGTTCGTGGAGAGCATGTCGTCACCCGGCCGGACCATGTTCTTGAGCCGGAAGTCCAGGGGGTCCATGCCGATTCCGACAGCGAGCTCGTCCATGGCGGATTCGATCGCGAAAATCATCTGGCTCAGGCCGTAGCCACGGAAGGCGCCGGCCGGGACCGTGTTGGTGTAGACGGCCTGCGCATCCACTTTCTTGTTGGCACATTTGTAGACGGCCAAGGATTCGCCGCAACCGTGGAACATCACTCCAGGCGCGTGGTTTCCGTATGCACCAGTGTTGGTGACCACGTCCACCTTCATCGCGGTCAAGTGGCCGTCACTGCTCGTCCCGGCCTTGACTTTGATGGTGAAGGGGTGACGTGTGGTGGTGGCGGTAAATTGTTCGGTGCGCGTGAATTCCACTTGCACGGGCCGGCGGAGTTTGAGTGCCGCCATGGCCACGAGATCCTCGGTGAGCACTTCCTGCTTGCCGCCGAACCCGCCGCCGACGCGCCCGGCCACGACGCGGATGCGGTCTTCGGGAAGATCGAACACGCGGGCAAGTGTCCGCCGGACCAGGAACGGGACCTGGCTGGAGGAACGCACCATGAGCCGGTCCTCCCCGGGGTTCTCGGAGGGTTCCACCCAGGCGATGGAGCAGTGCGTTTCCATCGCGACGTGCTGCACCCTCTGGGTCTGGTACGTGTTCTCATGGATGAAGTCGGCCGCGGCAAATCCGGCTTCGACGTTCCCCAGCTCGGAATGGACCTCCGCCACGACGTTGTTCTGTGGGCGGGAAATCCGGGCCGTTTCCCCGTCCTTCTCTCCGTGTATCGCTGGCGCACCGGGCAGCAACGCGTCCTGCGGCGAGAAGACAGCGTCCAGGAGTTCGTACTCCACCTTGATGGCCCGAGCCCCGGCTTCCGCTGCGCCCAGCGATTCACCGACGACGGCGGCAACCCGCTGGCCGATGAAGCGCACCACGTTGTCGAGGACGCGGGTGTCGTCGGGATCATCGGTGTAAAGCTCGTGCTGGGCCGTGGAGAACAACCGGTCCGGCGCGTCCTCATGCGTGAAAACCGCGACGACGCCGGGTATTTGGAGGGCCGCCGTCGTATCGATGGAAACAATCCGGGCATGCGCGTGTGGCGAGCGCAGCAGCTTCAGATGCAGCAGTCCCGGGAGCTGTTCCGCGGGGACGTCGAGGGTGTAGCGGGCGGTGCCGGTGACGACGGCGCGACCCGCGGGGGCGGGAACGTTGTCGCCGAGCTGGCCCGAACCCTTAGCTCCCGCGCCGGCCCGCGACGCGGCGTCGCCGTCGTCGTGCCCGTGGCTACCGCACACGGCGTCCGCAATGGAGCGGTAGCCCGTGCAGCGGCACAGGTTTCCCTTGAGGTTTCGCGGGAGGTTGGCTTTCTGTTCCTCGTCGAAGGTGGCGGCGGTCATCATCATGCCGGCCGTGCAGAAACCGCACTGGAAGCCCTGGTTTTCCAGGAACTGCTCCTGCACGGGATGAAGCTCTTCCCCGTTCGACAACCCCTCGATGGTGGTGACCGAGTGCCCTTCGGCGCGGACGGCGGGGTAGATGCAACTGTGCACGGGTGTGCCGTCCACGTGGACGGTGCACGCGCCGCAGTCGCCGCCGTCGCACCCTTTCTTGACTCCGAAGTTGCCCTGTTCGCGCAGGAACGTCCGAAGGCACTGGCCCGGGCGGGGTGCGGCCTCGGTGGCGGTTCCGTTGATCTCGATTGCCATGCTCAGGCCTCCTTCTGTGCGAGTTGGGTGGATGGTTGCGGCGACGTGGCGTGCGGCGGCCAGAAATCGCCCGAGACGGTGAGCGGTCCGTCCGGAACCGGCTCGAGCAACTCCGCGCGGATCTCCTCGGCAAGTCGGAAGGTCATGTCGCGGCGCCATTCCGGGAGCCCGTGGATGTCGTCGTGGTACAGCTCTGTAGGGATTAAATGCGCGACGGCGGCGGCCAGCCGCTCGGCGTCCGGCAACTCCGCGGCAGCGAACCGCAGCTGAACAGGCCGTTTGGTGGCGGCGGTGACGGTGAGGACAAAGCTGCCATCGGCGTCGAGCCTTCCGATCAGCAGGACCCCGGATCGCCCGAGGTTGCTGAGCGAGAGCCGGCGGAAGGCGACCTTCGCCCCCAAGGCCGACGCGGGCAGCTGGATGCTGCGCACGAGCTCGCCGGGTGCCAGGCAGTTTTTCCCGTCCCCTGTAACGAACTCGGCCACTGGAACCGTACGGCTGCTGCCGTGCCGGCCAAGGATGGTGGCCCTCGCATCCAGGCCTGCGCACAGCGAAATCATCGGCCCGGCGGGGAGGGCGGTGCACACATTGCCGCCAACGGTGGACATGTTCCACACCTTGAAGGAAGCCACGAAAGAGTCACAGCACGGCCGGAAAAGAGCCAGTCCCGGCCAGTTCCGGCCGGCCACAGCGTCAGACACCGGGAGCGCGTAGAGTTCGGCGACGGTGCAGGTGGCGGCCAGCTCAATGCCGGCGTCGCTCACGTTTACGGCCGGCCAGCCTGCTTGCCCTAGGTCAAGCAACCGCTTGAGCGGCTCCTCGCTGCCCACCGGGCTTCCGTAAGAAAACAGGACCGTGCCGCCGGCGAGCCAAGCATCGCCCTCGCGCCACTGGCCTGGATCCGTGGTGGCAACCACGGACTCGATGGTGTTCATGTCCATGGGTTCTCCTGGGTTTGTTCGGGGGTGTTGGTGCGGTGGATCGGTCCCGTTCCGTCCTTGAGCGAACCCCGGGCGGAGGCCGGCTGCGGAGCGCGGGACGCGAGGATTTCGGCGGTAATGGAAACGGCCACTTCGGCGGGAGTGACCGCGCCAAGATCCAGCCCGATCGGCGAATGCAGGCGCTCAAGGGCCGCGGCCGGGATGCCGCAGTCCAGCAGTCCATCAATCCGCTGCCGGTGGCTGCGCCTGGAACCCATGGCTCCCACATAGGCGAGATCCAAAGCGAGTGCAGTTTCCAGCAGGGGAATATCGAATTTGGGATCGTGGGTCAGCACGCAAACGACGGTGCGGGAATCGATCCGGCCGACGGCTGCTTCGGCGGCAAGGTAGCGGTGCGGCCAGTCCGTGACAAGGTGGTCGGCGGCGAGGAAACGGCCCTGGCTCGCAAAAGCGGGCCGCGCATCGCACAAGGTGACCTCGTAGCCCAGGAGTTTCCCGGCGGGGAGCAATGCCGCGCCGAAGTCGTTGGCGCCAAAGATGAGCATGCGGGCCGCGGGCAGGCGGCTTTCCACGAAGAGGGTGATGGGTTCGGTTTCCGGCCCGGAGCCCCCGCAGCCTTCGGCCGGGGCGAGCCGCACCATCCCTGCACGGCCTCCGCGGATAAGCGGTTCAAGCTGCGCCGCGGCCGCGCGGATCACGGAGTCATCCCCGCCAAGAAGGTCCGAAAGTTCTTGTGAACCTGCGGCGGAAAAAGCTGCCGGATCGGGAACGACGACGGCGCCTCCCGCGGCGTCGAGCCTGCGGATGAGTGCCAGGGAGGAGCCGCCGAAAGCGTTGTTCAATGAAGCCAAGTCCAGGCCGGCGGCCCCGGTCGGCTGGATGTGGACTTCGAGCTCGCCGCCACACGTGAGCCCGACGGCGAACGCGTCCTCGGCACTGTAGCCGAACGACTCGAGGCGACTGCCGCCGTCGCGCATTGCTTGAAGGGCGGCCTCCACCACGGCGCCTTCCACGCAGCCTCCGGAGAGGCTGCCAAGCACGTCGCCCTGTTCGGAAACGAGCATGGACGTGCCGGGGGGCCGGGGCACGGAACCTCCCACGGCCACGATGGTGGCGACGGCGCATCGCTGCCCGGAGACCGCGGGTCGCCAGGTGCCCAGCGAGGGCATCAAATCCAGCATGGCAACACCTCCTTTACCGAGGTCCCGGACCGGAGACCCGCCCGGGGCAGTGTGCGATCTTGCCTCATATTCTCATTCCTTGCGTGTGTTCGGGGAAGCTTGGGTGGGTGATCACCCGTTTCGCGAAGAGGACCGGGGCGGGCCTCTCATTTCCCACCCCGGTCCTTAGCGGAGCGGCCGTACCCCACCGCCGCCCGCCGTCGTCGTCCGCACTATGCGGTTGGTGACGATCGGCGGACGCCTATTCATTGCGGTGACTTGCGGCCGGACCGCCGTCTCAATGGCCGGCTACGCTCCCATCAGCGCGCTGATCGGCCCGCGGGCAAAGTAGATCAGGAAGCCCACGGTCACCACCCACATGAGCGGGTGGACTTTGTTGCCCTTCCCCGATGCCGCGTGGATCACGGCCCAGGAGATGAACCCGACGCCGATGCCGTTGGCGATGGAGTAGGTCAGCGGCATGGTAACGATGGTCAGGAAGGCCGGCAGGGCCACGGAGAACTTGGAGAACTTGATCTCGCGGATCTGTGCCATCATCATGGCTCCCACTACCACCAAGGCTGCGGCTGCGACCTCGAGCGGAACCACGCTGGTGAGCGGGGTCAGGAACATCGACCCCAGGAACAGCAGGCCGGTGACCACCGACGCCAGGCCGGTACGGGCGCCTTCGCCAATGCCGGCAGCGGAGTCGATGTACACGGTGTTGGACGAACCCGACGTCGCGCCGCCGGCTACCGCGCCCAGGCCCTCGACAATGAAGGCCGACTTGAGCTTGGGGAACGTACCGTCCTTGTAAGCCACGCCGGCGCTCTTGGCGAGGCCGGTCATGGTGCCCATGGCGTCGAAGAAGTTGGTGAACACCAAGGTGAACACCAGCATCGTGGCCGCCAGGCCGCCGATCCTCGAGAACGAACCGAAGAGGTCGAAGTGGCCTACCAGGCTGAAGTCCGGGGCGGATACCAGCTGGCCGGACAGTACCGGGGTGTTGAGGTGCCAGCCACCGGGATTGGCGGCGCTGCCAGGCCCGATGTGCATGACGGCCTCGACGACGGCGGCGAGGACCGTGGTGGCGACGATTCCGATCAGGAGGCCACCCTGGATCTTACGGGCCACGAGGATTCCCATGACCAGCAGACCGACAATGAAAATGAGGGTAGGTATAGAGGTGATGGAGCCATCGTTGCCGAGCTGTACCGGCGGTCCGCCTTTTGTGGCGCGGACGAATCCGGAATCGACGAAGCCGATGAAGGCGATGAACAGGCCGATGCCAACGGTGATGGCGGCCTTGAGTTCCTTGGGAACAGCCTTGAAGATCGCGGTCCGGGCGCCCGTGACGCCGAACAGGACAATCAGGATGCCGTTGATGACCACAAGGCCCATGGCTTCCGGCCAGGTGACTTCATGGATGACGGCGACTGCGAGGAACGAGTTGATTCCCAAGCCTGCGGCGAGCCCGAACGGCAGGTTCGCGATAAGGCCGAAGAGGACCGTCATGACACCGGCGGTCAGGCCGGTGACCGCCCCCACTTGGGCTGCGGACAACCATCCGCCAGCTACATCCGTGGGTGCGTTCTGGGCTGAGAATCCGCCCAGGATCAGGGGGTTGAGGATAACGATGTAGGCCATCGTGAAGAACGTGACTATGCCGCCGCGGAATTCGCGGGCCAGCGTGGAGCCACGCTTGGTGATCTGGAAGAAACGATCCAGGAAGGAGTTCGACGCCGGGGGCCTGGGGCTGCTGCCCCGCTGCGCCAGTCCGGTTGCCGTGTGCTTTTCGCGTGCTTCTGTCTGCCCTGCGCCGGAAGGCGCAGCCTGCTTTTCAGTTGCCGTTCGCATTTCTGCGGGGTCCAGGATTGTCATTTCAGCCACCGGGCCCTAGTAGTCAATCCTGGAGTCAAGCGTGTTCCAGGTGTTGAACGGTTCCAGGATGGCCGGGGCCTGGGGGTCGCCCAGTTCCAGCTTGCGGACCGGCATAAGCTTGTCCCGGTCTTCGTTCTCGAAGTATTCGTAGAAGACGGCGTCGTCGAAGCCGACGGATGCGGCGTCGTGCCGGTCTGCTGCGAAAACCACGTTTCCGATGCGTGCCCAGAGCGCCGAGGCGAGGCACATGGGGCATGGCTCGCAGCTCGTGTAGAGGGTGGCTCCGCTGAGATCGAAGGTGCCGAGCTCGCGGCAGGCATTGCGGATGGCGGTGACCTCGGCGTGGGCCGTGGGGTCGTTGGTAGCGGTGACCCGGTTGACGCCTTCGAAGGCGCGGCCATCCGCGGTGACAATGACGGCGCCGAACGGCCCGCCGCTGTTGAGGACATTGGCTGTTGCCAGCTCAATGGAAGTGGCCAAGAAACGTTCGGCCGTGACGGTGGTACTCATGTGCGACTTCCTTAGTGCTGAGGAAGCCTGTAACCAGGGAGGCGTCTGGACATGACGGACCAGTGCTGCGATTACCAGGCTTCAGCATGTGCTTTTGAAGGTTTCGCCTGGTAGATAGCTTCCCGGAGTCCGGGTGCCCGCCTTTGGCAAATTGAGATTAGCACCGGAGATGTGAGCCGCGCCATAGTTTCTGGAAAAAAAGTTTCGAGATGTGAAATTCACGCTGAACGCCGGGCATGAGGCCGTGTTCGGGCGCCGGTCACATTGACGCACTTCGGCGAGCGACCTACGCTGGGTGCCACCGGCAGGGTTGACCTCCGGAACCTGGATCAGCAGACAGGAACCACTGAGCTGGAACGCAATTACGCCGACCAGACAAGGATCCCCGTGTCCCCGAAATCCGATTTCCAGCCAGCAACTCCAGCAAGGCCTGCACCTTCCCGGCTCTGGATCAAGAATCCCCTCGCAGTGTTCACCGCCAACGGGCTCGACGCCAGCGGCGGCATCGTGGTCAGCGACGGGAAAATCGCCGAGCTCGTCCCCGCCGGCGCACAGCCTTCCGCGCAATGCGATCAAACCTTCGACGCCGGCAGCCATGTCCTGCTACCCGGGCTCATCAACACGCATCACCATTTCTACCAAACCCTCACGCGGGCTTGGGGTCCGGCGGCCAACGCTCCCCTGTTCCCTTGGCTGCAGAACCTGTATCCCGTGTGGGCGCGGCTGACGCCGGACAGCCTCGAACTTGCCGTGAAGGTAGCACTCGCGGAACTCCTGCTTTCCGGCTGCACCACGGCAGCCGACCACCACTACCTCTTCCCCGCGGGACTTGAGGACGCGATCGATATCGAGGTCGGCGTCGTGCGTGAACTCGGGATGCGCGCCACCCTCACCCGAGGGTCCATGACGCTGGGCGAGGACGACGGCGGGCTGCCGCCGCGTTCCACTGTGCAGCGTCCGGAGGTGATCCTCGCGGACAGCGAACGGCTGATCGGGGAGTACCACGAACGTGGAGACGGAGCGGTCATCCAAATCGCGTTGGCCCCTTGCTCGCCGTTCTCCGTGACCAGGGAAATCATGGCCGAGAGCGCCGCCATGGCCGAACGGCTGGATGTCCGGCTCCACACACACCTCGCGGAAACCATCGACGAGGAAGATTTCTGCCGCGAGATGTTCGGGCTGCGCACGGTGGACTATCTGGACAGCGTCGGCTGGCTCGGAAAACGTACCTGGCTTGGCCACGGCATCCATTTCGACGACGACGAGATCGCCCGGCTGGGTGCCGCGGGCACCGCCGTCGCACACTGCCCGACGTCGAACATGCGGCTCGCGTCCGGCACCGCACGGGTGCTGGAACTTGAGGCGGCCGGAGTTCCGGTGGGGCTGGGAGTGGACGGTTCGGCTTCGAACGATGCCTCCAACATGATCCTCGAAGCGCGGCAGGCGCTGTATCTGCAGCGGCTGCGCTACGGCGCGGACGTCCCTGTGGAACGCGCCCTCGGCTGGGCGACGCGAGGATCCGCTGCGGTGCTGGGCCGCACGGACATCGGGCAGATTGCTCCCGGGATGCAGGCCGACCTAGCCTTGTTCACGCTTGACGAGCTGCGCTTCTCCGGCAGCCACGATCCCATCGCGGCCTTGTTGCTCTGCGCGGCGGACCGCGCCGACCGCGTCATGGTGGCCGGTAAGTGGCGCGTTGTGGACGGTCTGATCCCCGATCTGGACATCCCGGAACTTATTGCCAAACATTCAGCCGCCGCACAGAAAATCGTCAGGGGTTAGGAGTAGCCTCTCGATTAGGTCGTAGATCAGGAGGCACATCATGACCGTCCCCCAGCACAACACGCCGACTCCTCCAGGTTGGTACCCGGATCCCTCGGGCTCCGGGCAACTACGGTGGTGGGACGGCAACGCTTGGACTGGAAACGCTTGGAACCCACCGGGCCAGGCCGGAATGGGTCAGCCCGCCGCGGCGTGGCCCGAGGCCGCGCGGCCAGGGCCATACGGCGGTCCGGGGCAGTACGGGGGGCCTCCGCAATACGCGGGACCGGTCCAGCCCGCACCGCGCCCGGAAATCAGCAAGCAGACCCCGGTCTACAACCCATTCATCTGGCTCGTCACCCTGTTGCCGGTGATCACCCTGATCATCCTGCTGCTCTGGAATCCGGTCTTCCACCTGCGGTATGTCGGCGCCAGGCGCGTACCCACCCTCGACCCCAGCGCATTCAGCGTTCCATATTTCCTGCTCATCGTTTCGGGCTGGCTGATCTACGGGGTCAGTGTTCTGCTGTCCTACCTCGACTGGCAAAAGCTGCAAAGGGACGGGGTGGTCCGCCCCTTCCACTGGGCATGGGCATTCCTGGGCGCCGGAGTCTACGTGGTGGGCCGCTCCGTGATTGTCCACAAGGTCGCTCCGCAGCGCGGACTCGCGCCGGTTTGGGCACTGATTGGCCTGGTGGCTGTGAGCTTCATCCTGGTGGCGGTCAAAGCGAGCATGATCGTTTCGACCATCGCCAAGGCCCTGCCAATGTAGGCTCCGGGCGAAATATCTGTCCCACGGCACAAAGCGGCGGGCGGCACCTCCCCAGGTGCCGCCCGCCTTTTGGCTCTGTTGCGCAGAGTCCCTCATCCCCAGGGGCAGGAGCCCTAGGAACGCTGCCGGCCGAATACGGGAAGGGCACGCAGCCAGCGGGAGAAAGTCCCGGGCGTGCGGTCACAGTCGGCCGGAATGTAGAAGTCAGGATCCGTGGCGCCGAACGGCAGGTACAGTTCCTGGCCGGGCGCGGGGAATTCCACGACGTTGTTCTTATCCTGCGAGTCCATCTGTCCTCCTATTTCATGCGCTCAAGTTCTCCGTGGCGATGCGGTTGAAGCTTTTGAGTATTTTCCACATCTTGGAAAACATTTTTTGTTATATGGAAATGGTAGAGGGGATTCCCGAACGGCGTCAAGGGGCGCCCGCGGGGCCACGCCCCCGCCGCCAGCCGCCGTCGGTCACAATCGGAAAGTAGATAACGATTCTCCGGAAGTGATGTACACCACTGGCAAACGTGGGCTACGCTTTCTTCAATTCGTGGCGCAGGTCACGTAACCTGGGAGCAGCAGGCAGGGTCGTAATGAGCTGGCATCAACGGATGCCGGCTCTTTTTTGTTGGGTCGGCTCCACCAGAAACGCGTACGAAACACGCGCTTAATTTCATTGGTGGACCTTAGGGGTTCCACCTCATAGAAGTTGGGATATGACCATGAGCAACAAGATCGTCCTCGGCGACAACCAGTACGGCAAGGCTGAAGTCCGCGTCGTCAAAGTCACCCGCGACACCGACCGCCACCAGATCGAAGACCTTAACGTCACCTCGCAATTGCGTGGCGACTTCCAGGCTGCGCACCTCCAAGGCGACAACGCACACGTCGTCGCCACGGACACCCAGAAGAACACCATCTACGCTTTTGCCCGCGACGGCATCGGCTCCCCCGAAGCCTTCCTCCTGCGCCTGAGCGAACACTTCACCTCGGGATTCGAGTGGGTCACGGGCGGCCGCTGGGAAGCCGAGGCCTACACCTGGGACCGCATCCAGGCACATGGCTCCGAACACGACCACAGCTTTGTCCGCAAGGGGCAGGAAGTCCGCACCGCCGTCGTGGTCCGCGAAGGCAATACGACGCACGTCATTTCCGGCCTCAAGGACCTGACCGTCCTCAAGACCACGCAGTCCGGCTTCGTGGGCTACCCCCGCGACCGGTACACCACGCTGCCCGAGACCACGGACCGCATCCTCGCCACCGACGTCTCGGCACGCTGGCGCTACAACACCGGGCTCGACGCTGCCGGGACCGACTTCAACAAGAGCTACGAGGACATCAAGGCCCTGCTCTTGGAAGGCTTCACGGAGAACTACTCCCACGCCCTGCAGCAGACCCTGTTCGACATGGGCAAGAAGGTCCTCGAGGCCCACAGCGAAGTGGACGAGATCAAGTTCTCGATGCCCAACAAGCACCACTTCCTGGTGGACCTCAGCCCGTTCGGCCTCGACAACCCCAACGAGGTCTTCTTCGCGGCTGACCGCCCGTACGGCTTGATCGAAGCCACGGTCCAGCGCGACAACACCACACCTGCCCCGGCTGCGTGGAACGGCATCGCCGGCTTCTGCTAAGCCCCCAGGTACCCGCCCAACTGATCCCCACCGCCTCCCTCGCCTCGCAAGCTCGGCCAGGGAACCCTGGCGGCGTGGGCCCTCGCATTTGATGTCGTTTTGGAGCCTCAAAACGACATCAAATGCGAGTCAGTTGGGCAACCATACCCAAAACCACATTGTTAGCCAGACAAAGTTAGCCAGACAAAGACGTCTGCCATGAACCAAGAAAGTCTGCCATGAACACCAAGAAGAAAACGCGCCCCGCAGAGTCCGGGCCGGCCCGCCCCGAGGACCAGCGCCTCTCGATCGGGAGCACATTCGCCTACGGCTTCCAGCACGTCTTGACCATGTACGGCGGAATCATCGCACCGCCGCTCATCATCGGAGCCGCCGCGGGCTTGTCCTCTCAGGACATCGGCCTCCTGATCGCGGCCTGCTTGTTTGTCGGCGGCCTCGCCACCATCCTTCAGACCATCGGCATCCCGTTCTTCGGATCGCAACTGCCGCTGGTCCAGGGCGTATCCTTCGCCGGCGTTTCCACCATGGTGGCGATCGTCCACGGAGGCGGCGGAATCCAGGCGGTGTTTGGTTCGGTCATGGTGGCGTCCTTGATCGGCCTGGCGATCACTCCACTCTTCTCCAAGATCATCAAGTTCTTCCCGCCTGTGGTCACGGGTACCGTCATTACGACGATCGGGCTGACCCTCATGCCCGTCGCAGCCAACTGGGCCATGGGCGGCAACAGCGCCGCACCCAACTACGGCAGCATGGCGAACATCGGTCTCGCCGCCGCGACGATGGGCATCGTCCTGCTCCTCAGCAAGATCGGCAACGCGGCCATCTCCCGACTTTCCATCCTCCTTGCGATGGCTATCGGTACCGTCATCGCCCTCGCCACGGGAATGGCCGATTTCTCCAAGGTCGGCCAGGGTCCGATCGTTGCCTTCCCCACTCCATTCGCCTTCGGTGCTCCCACCTTCGAAATCGCGTCCATTGTTTCGATGCTGATCGTCATCCTGGTCACCCTGACCGAGACCTCGGCGGACATCATCGCGGTTGGCGAAATCGTGGGCACCAAGGTCGACTCCAAGCGCATCGGCAACGGATTGCGTGCGGACATGCTCTCAAGCGCCGTCTCACCTCTCTTCAACTCCTTCACCCAGAGCGCCTTCGCCCAGAACGTCGGCCTCGTGGCCATCACCGGAATCAAGAGCCGCTTCGTGGTCAGTGCCGGCGGACTCATCCTGGTGGTTCTCGGCGTGCTTCCCGTCCTCGGCCGAGTGGTCGCAGCGGTTCCGACGCCCGTCCTGGGCGGCGCCGGCGTCGTACTCTTTGGAACTGTGGCCGCCAGCGGCATCCGGACGCTCTCCAAGGTGGAGTACCGCAACAACATGAACCTGATCATCGTGGCTGCGTCCATCGGCTTCGGGATGATCCCGATCGCGGCCCCGAAGTTCTACGACCAGTTCCCATCCTGGTTCTCCACGATCTTCCACTCGGGCATCAGCTCGGCCGCCATCATGGCCATCCTGCTGAACGTGCTCTTCAACCACTTCAAGGCCGGCAACTCGGACAACCAGTCGGTGTTCGTGGCGGGCACGGGACGCGTGGTCAACGAATCGGATATTGCTTGCCTTGCGAACGGCGACCGTTTCGAGAACGGCAAGCTGATCGACGCCGAGGGCAAGGAAGTGCCGCTCAAGTCGAGCACCGCCGCCGAACACTGACGGGCCTTAAGCGCCTTTCTGCGCCGAACTGGCAGGTGTTGCCCCTCTTCCTCAAGAACGGCAGCACCTGCCATTTCGCGATAGTTACGGATCCGCGTGAGACGGTTGTTTCATGAGGATCGATGAGCGAATCGAACAACACTACTCGGAGCTTGGGCCGCAGGAACAAAAGGCCGCGGATACCCTGCTGGACCGCTTGGGCGACCTTGCGGTCTACAACGCGGCCGAGCTCGCCCAGCTAAGCGGCGTTTCCAAGGCCACCATGAGCAGGCTCTTCCGCCGGCTGGGATTCGCCGATTTCAATGAGGTCAAGGAACACACCCGGAGCCTGAGGTCCAGCGGAGTGCCGCTCGCCAGGCAAGAGGGCGACGGCGGGCTCCCCCTGCATTTGGCACAGGAACAGCAGAACCTGGACCGCCTTTTCGACACGCTCGACGACGATCGCCTCCTCAATGTTGCACAACAACTGGCTGAGGCCCGGAATGTCCTGCTGATCGGTTTCCGCAACAGTTTCCCCGTAGCCCTCCACTTACGGCAGCAACTTCTACAATGCCGTTCATCGGTAAGCCTGGCCCCTCAGCCGGGCCAGAGCGTGGGCGAGGAGCTGGCAGGACTGGACGGGAACGACGTCGTGGTCCTGCTTGGCTTCCGGCGCAGGCCGGACCGTTTCCAGCATGTCCTGAAGGCCGCCACCTCCACCGGCGCGAGCACCATCCTGATCGGAGACCCCAGCGCCCGCTGGCTTGCGTCCGATGCCTCCCTCTGGATCGAATGCCCGGTGGAGGGCAGCGGAGCCTTCGACAGCTACGCGTCGGCCATGAGCCTCATGAGCGTCATCGCTAATGGGGTGTTGGCGGCGAAGGGCCGCTCGGGAAGGGATCGCGTCCGGGAAATCACCGGGGTGTTCGACGCACTGGAAGAGATCGAGCGACGGTAGTCCGACGGCGGCTGTCCCCGGCTCGCTCGCCGGGCACCCGGCGCCAAGCGTAAAGAAGAGTTAGCTGCCCGGAAACGGTCCTGAAACATCTGTTCCATTGAATTGAATCAGTGAAACGACTGCCCCTGTCGTGGAAAACCCTGATTCGAGGAACTGATGGCCGAAGCACAACTCGCCCCAGAGCAAACCGGCACAAGGCCCACAGGCGCGCTGGGCACCCTGCCGGGCAGCCCGACCGACGACGCCGCGGCACTCCGCGATCCGCGGCTCAGCAACGAAGACCTCGCGCCCCTGAAGAGCCAGCGCTGGAGCAGCTACAACCTGTTCGCCTTCTGGATGTCAGATGTCCACAGCATCGGCGGCTATGTGACGGCGGGCAGTCTTTTTGCCCTCGGCCTGGCCAGCTGGCAAGTGTTGGTGGCACTGCTGGTGGGCATCGTGATTGTCCAGGCTTTCTGCAACCTCGTGGCAAAGCCAAGCCAGAAGACCGGCGTGCCGTACCCCGTGATCAACCGGGCGGTCTTCGGCGTCAAGGGCGCCAACATCCCCGCCATCATCCGCGGGCTCATCGCTGTTGCCTGGTACGGGGTGCAGACCTTCCTGGCATCGGAAGCACTGGTGATCGTGTTCCTGAAGTTCTTCCCGGCCATGAAACCGTTGTACGACGTCCACCAGTACGGATTCCTCGGGCTTTCCGCCCTGGGTTGGATTTGCTACGGAATCCTCTGGGTAGCCCAGGCCGCGTTGTTCTGGAACGGGATGGAAAGCATCCGCAAGTTCATCGACTTCGCCGGACCGGCCGTCTACGTTGTCATGTTGGTTCTTGCCATCTACTTGGTATCCAAGGCCGGCATCAGCAACATCAGCCTCAACCTCTCCGCGGGCGAACCGCTCGACTTCGCGGCCTCCATCCCGGTCATGATCTCCGCGATCGCCTTGGTGGTGTCCTATTTCTCCGGCCCCATGCTCAACTTCGGCGACTTCGCGCGCTACGGAAAGAGCTTCCAGGCCGTCAAGAAGGGCAATCTCCTGGGCCTGCCCATCAACTTCCTGTTCTTCTCGCTGCTCACGGTCATCACGGCGTCGGCCACCATCCCGGTCTTCGGGCACCTCATCACGGACCCGGTCAAGACCGTGCAGGAAATCGATTCGGTGTTCGCGGTGCTGCTCGGCGGACTGACCTTTGTCATCGCGACCGTGGGCATCAACATCGTGGCCAACTTCATCTCGCCGGCGTTCGATTTCTCCAACGTGAGCCCGCAGAAGATCAGTTGGCGCATGGGTGGCATGATCGCCGCGGGCGGATCCGTCGTGCTGACCCCGTGGAACTGGTACTCGAATGACGACGCCATCCACTACACCCTCGGGGTTCTGGGGGCGCTGATCGGCCCGCTCTTCGGCATCCTCATCGCCGGCTACTACCTCGTGGGAAAGCAGAAGGTATGGGTTGAGGACATGTACACCATGAAGCCCAGCGGCAAGTACTGGTTCCGCAACGGCTACAACCCGAACGCGGTGAAGGCAGTCGCCATCAGCGGCGTGGTGTCGATCGCCTCGGTCCTGGTCCCCAAAGCGCTCCTTGACTCTGGTGCCACCACGGTCAACGCCACGTGGATCGGCAACTACAGCTGGTTCCTCGGTTGCGCCTTGGGCCTGCTGACTTTCTGGTACTTCGAGCGGCGCTCCCCGATGATCAACTTGGAGCCTAACGGCGTCGAAGCGAACGACGGCGCCCTCGCCTGAGCGCCCGCCCCTCCCCACGGAACGGACCCGCCGGACGCTCGCTCACCTATGGGGCCAAATACCAGGATGCTCGCTCACCCCGTGAGCGAGCATCGGCCGAAACACGACATAGGTGAGCGAGCGTCGGCCCGAAACCCGACACAAGTGAGCCAGCGTCCACCCGAAACCCGACACAAGTGAGCGAGCATCGGGACGGATTAGTTCTGGTTCAGCTCGGCAGAGATCGCGAGGGCGGCCTCGCGCAGCAACGGCACGGCGCGGTCGGCAAAGTGCTGGTCCACGCGGGACACCGGTCCGGAAACGGAAATAGCGGTCGGCGTCGGAGCGTTCGGGACGGCCATCGCGAAGCAACGGACGCCGATCTCCTGCTCTTCCTCGTCGATCGAGTAGCCGCGTTCACGGATCCGGTTCAAATCGGCGAGCAGGGAGTCGATGTCCCCGATGCTCTTTGCCGTGGGAGTCGGCATACCCGTGCGGGCTACGATGCCGCGGACCACTTCGTCATCCAGCTGGGCCAGGATGGCCTTTCCGACGCCGGTGTCATGCGTGTGGGCGCGGCGGCCCACCTCTGTGAACATGCGCATGGAGTGCAGTGACGGAACCTGGGCAACGTAGATGACCATGTCGGAATCCAGCACGGCCATGTTGGATGTTTCGCCGAGCCGGTCCACGAGGGACTTCAACTGGGGACGGGCAAGGGCTCCGAGTTGCTTGTTGGCGCCTTCGCCAAGCCGGATGAGCCGGGGGCCCAGTGCGTAGCGACGATTGGGCAGTTGCCGGATGTAGCCGAGGGACACCAACGTGCGCAGCAGGCGGTGGATGGTGGGGAGGGGCAGGTCTGTCGACGACGACAGTTCGCTCAACGTGACGTCTCCGCCGGCGTCGGTGATGAGTTCCAGCAGTTCGAAGACGCGCTCGACGGACTGCACGCCTCCCGAGGGCTTTTCAGCCATTCCGTTGTCTCCTATGGCTCGGAATCCGACAACTCTTATCCGCATCGTGAAAAGAATTGCTTAGAACACTCAAGATACAGCACGCGACGCCGGAATGCTTGCCTGCCGATCAGGGCTTGTGTTTCCACTTTGTAGATAATAATATCCATAATACGAAAACATTCGGTTTGAGCGGAGGCCCGCTAAGGGCCTGTACGAGGAGGAAATTCAATGGCGAACCCGAGCCCCGGAAATTCGATCACCCTGCGCGTCGCCGCGCCGTCGAGCTTCACTGCCACGAGCGAGCTGGCCGCTGCGGTCGCCGCTGCCGGTGCGGCCGTCACCGCGCTGGATGTGACCGAGTCGCACCACGACACCCTGGTTGTTGACGTCACCTGCAACACCACGGACGAAGACCACGCCAACCGCGTCAAGGACGCCCTCAACGCGCTCGATGGCGTCACTGTCCAGCACGTCTCGGACCGCACCTTCCTCATGCACCTGGGCGGCAAGCTCGAGGTCGTCCCGAAGGTGGCCCTGCGCAACCGCGACGACCTTTCGCGCGCCTACACTCCCGGCGTCGCTCGCGTCTGCCTCGCCATCGCCGAGGACCCGGCAGCTGCCCGCAACCTGACGGTCAAGCGGAACACCATCGCCGTCCTCACCGACGGTTCGGCCGTCCTTGGCCTGGGCAACATCGGCCCGGCCGCGGCACTGCCTGTCATGGAAGGCAAGGCCGCGCTGTTCAAGCAGTTCGCCAACGTCGACGCCTGGCCGGTCTGCCTGGACACCCAGGACACTGAAGAAATCATCATGATCGCCAAGGCCATGGCTCCGGTCTACGGCGGCATCAACCTTGAAGACATCGCAGCCCCGCGCTGCTTCGAAATCGAGAAGCGGCTCCGCGACGAGCTGGACATCCCGGTCTTCCACGACGACCAGCACGGAACGGCAATTGTCACCCTCGCGGCTCTCGTCAACGCGTTGCGCGTGGTGGACAAGAAGCTGTCCGAGGTCAAGATCGTTGTCTCCGGCGTCGGCGCCGCCGGCTCTGCGATCATCCAGCTCCTCAAGGCGCAGGGCGCGCAGCACATTGTCGCCGCCGGCCGCTCCGGCGCCATCCACTCGGGCGAAAAGTACGACGACGAGCACCGTTCCTGGATTGCCGCGAACACCAACGAGGCAGGCTTCTCCGGCACGCTGCACGAAGCCCTCAAGGGTGCCGACGTGTTCATCGGCGTCAGCGCTCCCCATGTGATCGGCGAAGAGCAGGTCGCCTCGATGGCCGAGAACGCGATCGTGTTCGCCATGGCCAACCCCACCCCGGAAATCGACCCGGTGATCGCTTCCAAGCACGCCGCTGTGGTCGCCACCGGCCGGAGCGACTTCCCGAACCAGATCAACAACGTGCTGGCCTTCCCGGGCTTCTTCCGCGGACTCCTCGACGCCGGAGCATCGGACATCATCCCGGAAATGCTCGTGGCCGCCGCAGAGGCTATCGCCAAGCGGGTTGCAGATGATGAACTGAATGCGAGCTACATTATCCCCAGCGTCTTCGACCCCCACGTTGCCGCCGACGTCGCCGCAGCCGTAGCAAACGCAGCAAACGCAGCCCGCTAGAGCGCTCCCTAGGAAAGGACCACCCCATGGCTCTCACAGTCACAGACCCCCGGCCGATCGAACGCGCCGAGGAGATCCTGACTCCCAAGGCGTTGGCCTTCGTGGAGGAACTGCACCGCCGTTTCGCGGGCACCCGCACCGAGCTCCTCGCGGCCCGCGTCGCCAAGCGTGAAGAAGTGGCCCGCACCGGCCGCCTCGACTTCCTGCCCGAAACGCAGGACATCCGCAACGGCGACTGGAAGGTTGCCGAAGCACCCCAGGCCCTGCAGGACCGCCGGGTCGAGATGACCGGCCCGGCCTCCCCGGCCAAGATGGCGATCAATGCCCTGAACTCCGGCGCCAAGGTATGGCTCGCGGACCTCGAGGACGCCAGCACCCCCACGTGGGCGAACGTCATCGACGCCATCCTCAACCTCCGCGACGCCGCCCAGGGCACCCTGAGCTACACCTCACCGGAGGGCAAGGAATACCGGCTCCGCACCGACGCGCCGCTCGCCGTCGTCGTCGCCCGCCCCCGCGGCTGGCACATGGACGAGCGGCACCTGCTGCTCGACGGCGAACCCACCGTGGGCGCACTGGTGGACTTCGGCCTGCACTTCTTCCACGTCGCCAAGCAGCTCCTGCTCAACGGCCACGGCCCGTACTACTACCTGCCCAAGATGGAAAGCCACCTCGAGGCACGCCTCTGGAACGACATCTTTGTCTTCGCTCAGGACTACCTCGGCATCCCGCAGGGCAGCGTCCGCGCCACCATGCTGATCGAAACCATCCCTGCCGCGTTCGAAATGGACGAGTTCCTCTACGAACTGCGGGACCACGCCTCCGGCCTGAACGCGGGCCGTTGGGACTACCTGTTCAGCATCGTGAAGTACTTCCGCGACGCCGGCGAGTCCTTCATCCTGCCGGACCGCGCGTCCGTGGTCATGACGGCCCCGTTCATGCGGGCCTACACGGAACTGCTGGTCAAGACCTGCCACAAGCGCGGAGCCTTCGCGATGGGCGGCATGGCAGCCGTCATCCCGAACCGCCGCGAGCCCGAAGTCACGGCCCAGGCCTTCGAGAAGGTCCGCGCGGACAAGACCCGCGAGGCCAACGACGGTTTCGATGGCTCCTGGGTGGCCCACCCGGACCTCGTCTCCACGTGCCGCGAAGTGTTCGACTCCGTGCTCGGCGACAAGCCGAACCAGCTGGACAAGCAGCGCCCGGAGGTCTCCGTCACCGCCGATCAGCTGCTGGACATCTCCTCAGCCGGTGGCCACGTGACCGAGGCCGGGCTTCGCCTGAACCTCTACGTCGCCGTCGCGTACACCGCGGTGTGGCTTTCGGGCAGCGGCGCCGTCGCCATCCACAACCTCATGGAAGACGCCGCCACGGCGGAAATCTCCCGCTCCCAGGTGTGGCAGCAGATCCGCAACAAGTCCGTCCTCGCCGACACCGGCAACACGGTCACCCGCGAACTGGTCACCCGGATCCTTGGCGAAGAGACTGACCGCCTGCGCGGAGAGGTCGACGCCGAGTCCTTCGAGAAGTTCTACGAGCCGGCGAGCCGCCTGATCGGGGACATCTGTCTCTCCGAGGACTACACGGACTTCCTCACCACTCCCGCCTACGAGCTGGTGTAGGAATGGCCGCATCCTCCTTCTCGGCGGCAGATCTTGCCGCGATCGACTCCCAACTGGCCGCGACTGACCAGTTACTGGAGCGCAATTACCCCGGCGACGACGGCACCCGCCAGCCTGTGCACACGGTGTACGTCCCGGCGGACCGTTTCACGCCGTCGCTGTCGGCTGAATGGGGCGCCCAGGCAATCACGACGGCGGAGGCCCACGGCGGTCTCGAAAGGCTCGGTACGCTGCTGGGCCAGGAGCCCGAACTGGCCGCCGCCGTCGCCACCCGTGTGGCTGCCAAACTGCGCAGCGAACCGATCGAAGACTTGCGCCTCGACTTCGAGGACGGCTACGGCGACCGGGGCGACGAAGCAGAAGACGTCGCGGCCGTAGCGGCTGCCCAGGCTGTCAGCGAAGCCGTTGCCGCAGGTTCGGCCCCGCCGTTCATCGGCATCCGGTTCAAGTGCTTCGAGGCCCCCACCCGGGCACGTGGCCTGAAGACCCTGGACCTGTTCGTCTCCACTTTGGCCTCGGCCGGAGAACTGCCCGAGGGACTCATCCTGACCCTGCCGAAGGTCACCACGGTGGCCCAGGTGCAGGCCATGGACTTCGCGGTCTCCCGGCTCGAAGAGATCCACTCGCTACCGGCGGGCCGGCTCCGCTTCGAAGTCCAGGTAGAGACGCCGCAACTGATCCTCGGCCCGGAGGGGACCTCCCCCGTGGCCCAGCTTCCGCACGCAGTTCCGGGCCGCATCAGTGGATTGCACTATGGCACCTATGACTACTCCGCTTCGTTGCAGATCTCCGCGGAGTACCAGTCCATGGAGCACCCGGTGGCGGATTTCGCGAAGGAAGTCATGCAGTTGGCCGTTGCGGGGACGGGCATCCGGCTCTCGGACGGTTCCACCAACATCATCCCGGTGGGCGACAACGTGGAAAACGCGTGGAAGCTGCACGGCCGTTTGGTCCGCCGCTCCCTTGAGCGCGGCTACTACCAGGGCTGGGACCTGCATGCTGCCCAGTTGCCGAGCCGTTTCGCTGCAACGTACGCCTTCTACCGCGAGGGCCTGCCCGCCGCAGCGGCCCGCCTCCGCAACTACGTGGAACGCACCGAAGGCGGCGTCATGGACGAACCCGCCACCGCCCGGGCACTGGCCGCCTTCGTCCTCCGCGGCGTCCAGTGCGGAGCGGTAGGTGCCGAAGAAGTGCTGGCGCTTGCCGGCGTCGAACTCCCCCGGCTGACTGCACTGGCGCATCCCCGGCTCGCACACACCACCTCCAAGTAAGGATCCAATGATGGGCAAGTACTACTATCCCCAGGGCGGCCTGCCGCCGCAGACCCACCTCACCACTGAACGCGCGATCGTCACGGAGGCCTACACGGTCATCCCCAAGGGCGTGCTGACCGATATCGTGACCAGCAACCTGCCGGGTTTCTCGAACACGCGTTCCTGGATCATTGCCCGCCCGATCTCCGGATTCGCCACGACGTTCTCCCAGTTGATCGTTGAGATCGGCCCGGGTGGCGGCGCTCCCAAGGCAGAGTTCGAAGCAGGCGTCGAAGGCGTCGTCTTTGTCACCAAGGGCAAGGTCAACCTGACCCTCGACGGCGAACTGCACCAGCTCGAAGAGGGCGGCTATGCCTACCTGGCTGCCGGTTCCAACTGGGGCCTTGAGAACGTCTCGGACGACATCGTCTCCTTCCACTGGATCCGCAAGGCCTACGAGCGCCTTGAGGGCTACGAAGCCAAGTCCTTTGTCACGAGTGACGACGAAGTTGAAGCCGGCGAAATGCCTGACGTCAACGGTGTCTGGGCAACCACGCGTTTCGCGGACCCCAACGACCTGGCCCACGACATGCACGTGAACATCGTGACGTTCCAGCCCGGCGGCGTCATCCCGTTCCCGGAAACCCACGTCATGGAACACGGCCTGTACGTCCTGGAGGGCAAGGGCATGTACCTGCTCAACAACGACTGGGTCGAAGTGGAGGCAGGCGACTTCATGTGTTGTTGTCGTTATGAGCGCTCATAACGACAACTACTGCGAGTCGGTTGGGTTTGGGCCGCACCCGGGTTCTCAACGTTGACCCCTTCGCTTCCGAAGAGGACGATCAAAACTACGGGGGCAAGGGCGCCTAGCCGTTGCCCCGCGGCGTAGCTTCAGGAGGCAGCCATGGAGGCTGCGCGGGCCTCTCACACTTCCGGCGTATCCCGGGCGGGATTCCGGGTGGCCGTCGTCCTGGCCTTGATCTTGGCGTCCGGCGCTTGCACTTACCCTCTGACAAGTGAACCCCCCGCAGGTACCTCGTCGTCCGATTCGCAAGGGGCAGTGCCGGAATCCCCTGTTGCGGATTTCTTTGCGCATGAAATGCTCAACCGGGGCGCGCCGGCCGTCGTCGTCCAGATCAAAGTCCGGGGCCGGGAATGGTCCCAGGCTTACGGGAGCCAAGACGTCGAGACCGGCGAACCGGTAGCCGTGACCGACCGGATCCAGGCCGGCGGCATCACTCAGTCAATGGTTGCAGTCTCGGTACTCAAGCTGGTCCAGGAAGGAAAGCTGGGCCTTGAAGACCCTGTCACGGAGTACTTCCCGGAATTCGAGCAGCTCGTCCACCCGCCGGGCCCTGTCACGGTCCGCTCCCTGTTGAACCACAGCTCCGGCCTGCCCGACGCACCCGAAGCCATCTTGAAGGCCATGCCGACCAAGCAGGCCATCGACACGAAGTTCAGCATCCAGGACTACCTCCGGATGGCCGGGACCGTGCCGTGGGCGCACGCAAACTTCCAGCTGTTCCGCTATTCGGATGCCAACTACTTCGCCTTGGCCGCGATCGTGCAAAAACTCCGCGGCCGGCCTATCGGCGATGTCCTGAAATCAGATATCTTTGTGCCGCTCGGAATGAGCCACACCTCGCTGTCAGCCGAGCCGGACCGTGATGCGCGCGACATGATCCAGAGCTATGAATTCATCGACGGCGAGCGCATCAACGCCTCGCAGCCGGAGTATCTCGTCGGTTCTCCCGCAGAAGGAGTTATCTCCACGGTAGGCGATATCAACACGTTCTATGCAGCGCTCATGCAGGGCAGGCTACTCACGGCGAGCACCCTCCGCGACATGCAAACCCTGTGGCAGGACAACCACGGACTCGGCCTGCAGCGTTGGAATGACGAATGCACGAACGGCTTCTACTACGGCTACGGCGGCAGCACATGGTTTGCGAGCATCGCGTTATCCACGAGCGACGGGAGCCGCCAGATAGCAATGAGCTTCGCGTATCCATCCGATACGGACAAGCACATTGAATCGACAGATGGCAGCGGCCAAGCAGAGTTCGAGCAGCTTCGGCAAGTGGCTATCGCGACCATGAACGGGCTCTGCTGAGTCGCAATGCTCAGCCCGTCGCTCCCGCGCCAGGTTTCTCTCCGCCAGGTGCCCCTCCGCCCGCGAGCCGGTACGACTCCTGCAGCAGTTCGTCCAGTTCCTCGACGTCGATCCTCGCCAGGCGGACCCACATCCGGGCCATCAATGTCTTGCCGAACCACGCCGGCTGGCCCCAACTGGGCCGCTCGCTTACGCCGGGCAATCCACGGCAAATCACTCGGGCGTCTTCCTCCGTAGCCATGGTTCACTGTCGCACTGGCCCGCTGACCGTGCAATGCCCCTCCTGCTAGGGTCTGTGCATGGATGAAAAATTGGGGAAATTCATCGAGGACTTCGGAACACTGACAAGGCTGGCCCAGTTTGGGCTGGACCGTGCCGATGACGGCGAACAACTCCTGCAGGCACTGACCAGGCACCTCGCCGTTCCCGCCCACGAACTTTCCGTCGTGACGGAGGAGATCCCGCAGCATCGCTTGGTGGATGTGGACATCGTGATGGAAGGGCTGGCTGGCCGCGACCCGGACTGGCGGCTGGTAGGAATCGGCGGCGGCGATCAGCGCCACCACATGTCGTTCAGCGACATGTTGCAGCAATCCCGCAGTTACCCGAGTTTTCCCCTCGCCCAGCCGGACTACAGCAACCTCGCCACTGGTCCGGACCAACAGCGACAAGCCGTTGCGCTGGGGCTCCGGCTCTTCAACTACGCCGGATCACCTGTAGCGGTCCTCCAGCGCGGCGCGAAGTTGGATCGCGGCCGGCAAACCGCGTCACTTGAAGTCCTGGCCACGCACCCTGGGGTCGCTTCCGAACTCCTTGCCGAGGTGCGGCGCGAAATGGAGCACCAAAGCGTTTTCAAGGGCCAAGTTATCGCGCTCGCCGTCAGCGACTACGGGCCGAGCATCAGCGGCGTGACCTTCATCAGGCGCCCGCAGCTCGCCAGCAGTGACGTGGTCCTTCCGGATGGGCTCCTCAGCAAGGTGGAGAGCCACACCCTTGGCATTGCGCGGCAAGCGGACATCCTTGCGGTACACGGACAACATCTCAAACGCGGCCTCCTTCTCTACGGGGCGCCGGGGACGGGCAAGACACACACGGTCCGGTACCTGTTAAGCCAAAGCGAGGGCACGACGGCGGTGCTCCTCTCCGGCGGTTCGCTCGCCAGAATTTCCGAAGCGGCCAAGATCGCGAGGGCCTTGGCGCCGTCCATCGTCGTGCTCGAAGACTGCGACCTGATCGCTGAAGACCGCAGCTTCGGCCATGGGCCTAAACCGTTGCTTTTCGAGGTGCTCGACGCGATGGACGGTCTGGACGACGATGCCGATGTCGCGTTCGTACTGACGACCAACCGCGTGGACCTGCTGGAACGGGCCCTCGCCCAGCGTCCCGGACGCGTGGACCTGGCGGTCGAAATCCCGCTTCCGTCCAAGCACGAACGCGTGGAACTGCTACGGCTGTATTCGAACGAAATCTCATTCTCGGGTTCGGCTATCGAAGGTGCCGCAGCCCACACCGCCGGCACCACGGCGTCGTTCGCGAAGGAACTGATCCGACGCGCGGTGGTCGCGGCCGCGCTGGCGGGCGAAACCCCTAGCGACGTGCACTTGGGCTCCGCAGTGGGGCAGCTCATGGCGGACAGCGAGGCCCTGACGCGGAGCCTGCTCGGAAGCAACGGGGGTGCGGGGTAGCCATGTTATCCATCGGCAGCACCGTTCTTGGCTGGTGGACGCTAGCGCCACATCAGCGCGTGTCACCCGAAATTGAGGCACGACGGTCGTGCTCCAGGCGGGCATGAGCTACGTCGTCCATGTTGGCCTCGGCCCATTCCTTCATCTCGTGGACAACGCTCAGCAGCGAATGGCCAAGGGGCGTCAGCTCGTAGTCGGTCCGCACGGGAACAGACGCGGTAATGCAGCGCGACACGAGCCCGTCGCGTTCAAGCGATCGCAAAGTGGACGTAAGCATCTTCTGGCTGGCCCCTGGAATCCGTTTGCGGAGTTCGCTGTGCCGGAGTGGACCTTCCGCGAGCGCCAGCATCACCAAAGTGACCCACTTGCTGCTGATTGCCTCGAGGAGGTGGCGCGCAGGGCAATGGATCAGCTCCGCGTTGTATTCGGTTTGTGCTGCTTGCCGCTTCAGTTCCGCTGTGAGAGACATTGCCCCAGACTTTCCCCGTGCTCATCCGTTTGCCGGCCTCAGCGTACTACCGACGCGTTTCCTTCCGGGAAGCTCCCGCAATATTTGTCACACGGATTAGTCTTGAGGCCATTCCTGCCGAAGCACCGTAAGGCAAGGCACTTTAAAGTGCCCTAGGCACATCAAAGTGCGTTCTTCCGGGCCATCGGCAACTCCGCGAGGATCATACAGGCGGGCATTTCGCCCGGCCCAAGGCACCGCCCGAAAGGACTATCATGCCCGCGATCCTGCACATCAACGCTTCTCCCCGCGACTCGCACAGCGGCTCGCTGAGGCTTGCCCGTCACTTCATTGACGAAGTTCAGTCTGCCGGAGGCCGGACTTTTGAGGTCGAGACGTTGAACCTGTTCGACGCCGGCGTCCTCCCCGAATTCGGGCGCATCGCCGCTGCCGCGAAGATGGCCGGGCAGGACCAAACCTCCGAACAGATGAACGCTTGGGAGGCCGCCCGAGCTGTCTTCGAGCAGTTCGCCGCGGCGGATGCCTACGTCTTCAATATTCCGATGTGGAACGCCGGTGTCCCGTACGTCCTCAAGCAGTGGATTGACATCGTGACCCAGCCCGGCTGGAGCTTCGGCTTTGATCCGGCCACCGGCTACCGCGGCCTTCTGGAGGGCAAGCAGGCCTTGGCCATCCATACCAGCGGAGTGTATGCGCCGGGCGTGCCAGCAGCGTTCGGGCAGGATTTCAGCAGCACATTTTTCGCGGACTGGCTCAACTTTGTGGGCATCGAGGATGCAACCCACGTGCGTTTCGCGCCGACGGTGCTCAACGGCGACGTCGATGGCACCCGCCGTGCGGCTGAGACGGAACTTTCTGAGGTTGCGACAACGTTCGCCGGCAAGCTCAGCGCAGCGGGCCTGCTACAGCTGGTCAACGACTAGGGGGACTCCTCCTGCCCGGGGTCCTGGTCCGTGGGCGTCCACGTGAGCTTGACCGTGGCGCCGTCGTTGTTCTCGTCGATCCTCAAGCGCAGTTCTTCGCCATAGAGAAACTCGTGTTCAAAATGCCGTCCGTCAATGCGAGCCGCATCCAGGAGCTTTGTCATCGCCGTTGCCATCGCCCGGCCCCAGTCATGCGGATTCTTGCTGGACGCGTCTTCAAGGGCTGAATAGCTGACCATAAATCAATTGTTCTCCGGCGCGCGAAGTTCTGCCAGCGTCAGTCTTCGGCGGACTCAGTCTTCGGTGGGTGTGGTGCGGTTTGAGTGGTGGTCCCGCCAACTGTGCTCCGGTGCAAAACCAAGGAGGCGCTTGGCCTTGTCGATGGACAACAAGGTTTCGTGTTCTCCCAAATCCTTGGTCACGTGGACCTCAGGGAAGATTTCGGCGGCCAGGCTGGCACTTGAGCGGCTCATGACGGAGTCCGCAGCCGCGATGATAAACGCTTCGAATCCCGGTTTGCCGTTCTCCAAGGCACGAGCAACAGCTTGCGCGCCGTCGCGCCCGTCGATGTACGCCCAGAGGTTCCATTTGCGGAGTTTCGCGTCGGCATCAAAGGACGGGAAAGCTTCATAATCCTCGGGGTCCATCACGTTCGAGAACCTCAACGCCACAATGCTCAGCTCGGGATCCCAGCGCGTGAGTTCGATGGCCATCTGTTCTTCGAGATGCTTCACCAAGGAATAGGTGCTTTCCGGCCGCGCCGGGTATTCCTCGTCCACGGGGATGTAAGGAGGATCGACGTCGAACGGCAGCCCCAGCACTGTCTCGCTGGAGGCGTAGACGATCTTCTTGATCCCTGCCCTCCTGGCGGCCTGGAAGACGTTGTAGGTGGAGAGCATGTTGTTTTCAAACGTTGCGGCATCCGGGACCAGTCCGGGAGCCGGGATCGCTCCGAGGTGGACGATCGCGTCGAATCCGTGGTGGCGGTCGTCCAGGCCAAAGACCACATCCACCACCTGGCCGTAGTTGCGGAGGTCCACAGTGACCGTTCCACGCGCCTTCATACCGGCGCGATCCAGGTTCATGACATCGTGGCCATCGGCCCTCAGCCTACGGACCACGCTCTTGCCCAGTTTCCCGCTTCCTCCGGTTACTGCAATTTTCATGAGGCACTCCCCTGATCCGGCTGCGGACGAAGGCCCGCCGCGGCCATGTCCGCTGCCAGGACACCGCCCAGCTTGGCATGCCCGGCAGCGTTCAGGTGCACGCCGTCTACCAAGTCCCCGGCAAGCTGATATTTGCTGACCCAGTCGCCCACGCTGAAGAATGTCGTTCCGGCTTTTGCCGCGATGTTGCCCAGCAAAGTGTCAACCTGCGTACGCCGGCCCCCGCCGGCGTTGGCGCCCCTGGCGAGGGTTCCGATCATCGCGATCTTCGCCTGCGGGTACCTCTTTTTGAGGGCGGCAAGCAGCCTGTTCGCGTTGACCGTGATCTGCTCGTCGCTGGCGTTGCGGGAGGCGTCGTTGCCACCACCTTCGACAATGATCAGCGGCGGGGTCCCGTACGGCAGGACCCAGTCTCCACGTTGCAGCGCATCGATGTAGTTGCCACTGGCCTTCGTCGCGGCCACGTATCCTGTACCGCCGCGGGCCACGGAGTACACCTTGTAACCAAGGGAACCCAAAGCCACGCGTGGCCATGAGCCCGGTGGCTCCGACTGGGAGTCACCAATGAGGACAGCCGTATGCCGGATGTCCTCGAGGATGATTTCGTTCCGGTTGTTGCCCGGGTTCTTGTACAAGGACCCCACGGGAAGCTTTGACGGATCCTGCCCGGAATCGGGTTTCTTGGGGCCCTGGGCCGCTGCCGCCGGACTCCCGGAGGGCGCGATCGGGGCCGCCGTCGGGTTCCCGCTGGACGGGTCGGCAGGTACGGCGGGCGCTTGTGCACAGCCGGCCAGGACCGCAGCAGCGGCTACAACGGCGACGGCGAAGCGGAATATGCGAGGTTTGTCCATCGTCCTGTCCCGAGCGTGCTTTCTCTTCGTTAGAGCGTTGCAGAAGCAACTTTCCATTGCCCAAAGGCCGGTGACGGAACGAGCCGGCAGCCTGCCTACGTCGGAGTCTATTGGATCGGAACGGGGAAGGTGGCGACGACGTCGGAATTATCCTGCTCGGACGGCCGGTGTGAAAGAATTTCATTTCGCACCCATCCTTCCGACGCACAGATAGGAACTCCGTGCACGCACCGGCGCCCGAGCCGGGAACCCCGTCCGTCCCCGACGTCCGTTTGCGGCGATCTTGGACGGGATGGCTGCGCTCCGTGCAGCTCACGTTGGGTTTTGTCATCGTTTTCTGGGGATTGGGAGCGCTGACCTCGAGTCTGGCCACGGGACCGGATGCGCAATGGCGGCTCAACGTCGCACTGACCCCGCGCTCTCTTCCAGATCACTGGTGGGCCGCTGTGGCTTCCGCAGCCTGGGCCAGGGACCTGACGGGCTACGTCCTGGATTCTGCGTTGGTGCTGCTGCTGGGCGTGCCTTTGGAACGGCGAATGGGATGGCGGGCGTACGCAATAGCTGCTGTCTCCAGCCAGATTCTGGGCGTTGGCATTGCCCTGGGATTCCTTGCCTTGGCCCAAGGCTTGCTTGGTAACTGGACGGAGGAGATAGGCAGCCACCTCTTTTTCGGTCCGAGCGCATTCATCATCGGTACCGCCATGGCGGGAACTGCGTCCATGGCAACCCTGTGGAGGCGCCGGATCCGGCTGGTCGTCTTCGCCTTGTTGCTGCTCCTGGCCCTGTACAGCGGAGGGTTTGCGGACCTGGTGAGGCTCGGCGCCGCAGGTGCGGGCACGGTTCTCGGGCCTCTGCTGATGGGGCGCCGGCCGCGGTTTGCGCGTCCGGTCAGTTCCCGGCACGAAGGGCGTGTGCTGCTTTCGCTGCTCATTGCGGTGTCGGCGATCGGTCCGGTAGTCGCCGGCCTTATCCCGCATGCGGTGGGACCGTTGTCCATCCTGCGTTTCCTGTTCACCAACATCCAGCCCGTCGATCCCCAAACACTGCAGAGCCTCTGCTCGGATCCGGCGCAGGCGAAGGACTGTGCCGTCGCGCAGTTGCAGTTGCGCGCCGGCGCCGGCGGGATCTTCATGGCCATCCTTCCGTCTTTCCTCCTGCTGTTGCTTGCTGAGGGCCTCCGCCGGGGACGGCGCTTTGCCTGGGTAGGGGCCCTTTTGATCCAGGTGGGCCTTTCCGTTCTGGCCGGAATCGCACTCGCTGGAGTCTTGCAGCAAACTACTTCGGATACCGGTGCGAGCGAGGGGATTGTCGCAATCGAAGGATCGGCTTCCTCGCAGCCGTTCACCCTGGCCCTGCCACTGCTCCTGCCTCTTGCGCTGACCATCATTCTGCTCGCGACCCGGCGGCTGTTTCATGTCCAGGCGCCGAAGGGGACCTACCGGCGCCTCGCGGTCCGGGTACTTGCGATGGCGGCTGTGCTCAGTGTCGTCTATGTCGGAGCCGGCTTCTTCCTGGCCCAGGATTTCTCCCCAGTTCCAGGTCTGCCGGATCTGCTGGCGGATGTCCCTGACCGCTTCCTCCCGCTGGGCTTCGTCCTGGACGTGCCCCCGGCCATCTTCCCCCAAGGCACGGCCGCTGTTCTCGTGTACGAAGGCGTCGGGGTCGTCTTTTGGGCCGTCGCGGGCGTCCTGATCTTCAGGACTTTCCTCCACCAGGCCCACACCCGGCACGACGCCAGCACGGAGCGTGCCCGGAAAGTCATCAAGACGTGGGAGGGAAGCTCACTGTCCTGGATGACCACATGGCCGGGAAACATGTACTGGTTCTCCTCTTCCGGGGAGTCCTTTGTTGCGTACCGGGTCAGCACAGGGGTTGCTCTCACGCTCGGCGGCCCGGTGGGACCCAAATCCGAGATGGCCGCCGTCTTCGAAGAATTTGCCCGTTATTGCAGGGGCAATGGGTGGACACCGTGTTTCTACTCCGTGCCCCAGGAATTGCGCGACCACGCGGATTCCTCCGGATGGAGCTCTGCACAGGTAGCCCAGGAAACGGTCCTGCCATTGCATTCGGTCTCCTTCAAGGGAAAGAAGTTCCAGGACATCCGCACGGCGTTGAACAATGCTTCGAAGGCCGGCATCCGCTACGAATGGACGAGTTACGCCTCGGCCCCCTTCTCAGTCCAGGTCCAGATCGAGGAAATCTCCGAAGAATGGGTGGCAGACAGGAGCATGCCCGAAATGGGCTTTACCTTGGGCAGCCTTGACGAGCTCGACGACCCCGAGGTGCGCTGCCTGCTTGCAATCGACAAGCGCCACACAGTCCACGCAGTCACATCTTGGTTGCCCGTATACCGCAACGGGCACATCGTGGGCTGGACCCTGGATTTCATGCGGCGCCGCAGCGGTGGATTCCGTGCCAGCATCGAATTCCTCATCGCATCCGCGGCCCTCAGCCTCAAGGATGAAGGATGCGAATTCGTGAGCCTTTCCGGAGCACCCCTGGCACGGGTCGAAGAGGATCCTTCCGAGATGCCACGCCCAAGGCCACGATCCCGGCCGCCCGGCAGCCTCGACCGCTTGCTCGACTGGTTGGGCGCTACTTTGGAACCGGTATACGGGTTCAGGTCACTCCTGGCGTTCAAGGCAAAATTCCGGCCCCGGTACGAGCCCCTCTACATGCTCTACCCCGATGCGGCTTCCCTGCCTGCCGTTGGGACCGCAGTGGCGCGGGCCTACCTGCCAATGCTCAACCTCGGCGCGGGGCTGGCGTTGGCAGGCCGGATCTTCCGCTGGCCCAAGCGCTCCGGAACCTCAGGTCAAGCCCGCCCCTGAGGCTGACGACGACTCCGATGCCTCCGGCGAAGAGCCCGACGGCGGGACCCCGCCGATCGGGACGTTGCTGTGGTGCGCTTTGCCGTGGTGAAGTTGCAAGGCACTGAGCACCAAACCGAAATGGCTGAATGCCTGGGGCATATTGCCGAGTTGGCGGCCCGCGTGTGCGTCCCATTCTTCGCTGAGCAGGCCCACATCATTGCGCAGGGCCAGGAGCCGCTCGAAGAGGGCCGTCGCCTCCGCACGGCGTCCGGCTCCCAAGAGTGCGTCCACCATCCAGAAGGAACACGCAAGGAAGACGCCCTCCCCGCCCGGCAGTCCGTCGTCGCTGTCTTCCGGACGGTAGCGCAACACGAAGCCGTCTTCCGTCAGCTCGCGCTGGATGGCGTCGATGGTGCCGATGACGCGCGGATCGTCGTGCGGCAGGAAGCCCACCTTGGGGATCAGGAGAAGGCTCGCGTCCAACTCCTTGCTCCCGTAGGACTGGACAAAAGTATTGCGGTCCGCGTCGAATCCATGGGTCATGACTTCTTCATGGATGGTGTCCCGCAGCGCCTCCCAGCGATCCAAAGGGCCGGGCATCCCGGATTCACGGATTCCCCGGACCATGCGGTCTGCCGCGACCCAGGCCATCACCTTTGAGTGCACGAAGTGGCGCCGCGGGCCGCGTACTTCCCAGAGCCCGTTGTCCGGCTGGTCCCAGGTGCTCTCAAGGTGGCGCATCAGGGCAGTCTGGATAGCCCAGGACTCATCGCCGATGGTCATCAGCGATGCACGGGTCAGTGACAGGCAGTCCAGGACTTCTCCCCAGACGTCCAGCTGGAGCTGCTCGGCCGCCGCATTCCCGATGCGCACCGGCGTCGAACCCTGGTATCCCGAAAGCCAGGTCAGTTCCGTCTCCGGCAATCGCCGGTGGCCATGCAGGCTGTACATGATCTGGAGGTCGGCCGGGTCGCCTGCCACAGCGCGCAGGAGCCAGTCCCGCCACGCGGCGGCCTCCTCGGTATAGCCTGCGGCCAGGAAGGCTTGAAGCGTCAGCGTGGCATCACGGAGCCAGCAATAGCGGTAGTCCCAGTTCCGGGGCCCGCCGATCTGCTCGGGCAGCGAGGTAGTGGCCGCGGCAACAATGCCCCCGGTTGGCGCATAGGTGAGGGCCTTCAGCGTGATCAAGGAACGCTGAACGGCTTTCCGGTAAGGCCCCCGGACGTTGCAACGCTTGGACCAATCCGTCCAGAATGCTGCCGTGTCGTCCAGGGCGATATCTGCCTCGACGGTGCGGGGCCGCCGTTCGTGGCTGGGCGCCCAAGTCAGGACGAAGGGCACGTGGTCACCGGCGTTCACCGTGAACTCGCTGACCGTGGTGAAGTCCTTGCCGACCAACGGCGCCGGGGTTTTGAGGTAGACGGAGTCCGGACCGGCAACCGCGCGGAGGCCGTGCCTGTCGCGCCGCACCCACGGCACCACGTGTCCGTAGTCGAACCTCAGGATCAGCTCCCCGCGCATCTTGACCGTCCCGCGGATCCCTTCAACCACCCGCACGATGTCCGCGACGGCGTCGCGCGGCGGCATGAAGTCGATGACCCGGACGTGTCCTTCTTTGGTTTCCCAGTCCGTTTCCAGGATGAGGGTTCCGTCCCGGTACTGGCGGCGCGTGCAGATTCCCCCGGCTTCAGGCGCCAAGAGCCAGCGCCCGGCTTGAGGGGAATCCAGGAGCGCGGCGAAGCACGCAGGCGAATCGAAACGTGGGAGGCACAGCCAGTCTATGGAGCCCGCCGTGCTGACCAGGGCCGCGGTGTGCAGGTCCCCGATCATTGCATAGTCTTCGATCCTCTGGCCGGTAGGCGGTTGACCGTTCACAGTCCCTTTCCTAGTGCTGATTCAATAGCGGCTATGGCCTTGGCCGTGATCTCCTCCCGCTGGCCGGAACCATCCACGGCCAGCACGATTCCGCGCTCGGAGTATCGCTCAACCACGGCCTGCGTCTCGTTGCGATAGAGCTCCAGGCGACGCCGTATCACTGGCGCCGTGTCATCGCTGCGGCCCTGTTCCTGCGCCCGGCGGAGCATTCGCGCCACCAGCTCGTCGTCGTCGACCGTTAGTTCGACGACGGCATCCAGCTGCTGCCGGTTGCCGGCAAGAATGCCGTCCAATGCCTCGATCTGCGCCGTCGTACGGGGATATCCGTCCAGGAGGAATCCTGCCAGGACATCGGCGTTGCCAAGTCGCTGTCGGATCATGGCATTGGTGACGTGATCCGGCACGAACTCGCCGCTGTCCATGTACTTGCTGGCTTCGGCTCCGAGTTCCGTCCTGCCTCCGACGTGCGCGCGGAAGATGTCTCCGGTGGAAATCGCAGGTATACCGAAATGCGCGGCGATGTGCTCAGCCTGGGTACCCTTGCCCGAGCCAGGAGGGCCCATGATGATCAATCGCGTCATGCCACTGTCCGATCGTGAAGCGGTTTTGCGTGCCCCGGCATTGTGGCTAGAGCTTAGCAACTGCCGAGCGCTCGCGGCAGGGCCACGCCTCCTAGACCGTGGCGGGGTCGGTATTGGCGCCGCAGAGGATCACGGCCACGCGTTCCCCCTCTGCCGGAACATACGCTCCGGAGTTCACGGCCGCGAAAGCGGCGGCTGCGCCATGTTCCACGACTATCCGGTACTGCTCCCAGAGCAGGGAGCGTGCCGCGGCGATGTCGTCGTCGGACACCAGGACCGTCCGGACGCCCGTACGGACGGCCACCTCGAAACCGATCCGGCCGATCTGCCGGGCGCCAAGGGAATCTGCGGCGATCCCGGAGACGGCAACGTCAACCGGCGCCCCCGCAGCGAGGGCCGAAAAGAGGGTCGGAGCATTGTCCGGCTCGACGCCGACAACCCGGGCCTGACCTTCGACGGCGGCCGCGATTCCCGCCATGAGCCCGCCGCCTCCAACGGCAACCACAACGGTGTCAACGTCTCCTAGCTGTTCCAGGAGTTCCGAGCCTACCGTGCCTGCGCCAGCGGCAATTTCGGCTTGATCGTAGGCGTGACAGTAAACCGCGCCGGTTTCCGCAGCGTAGGCGAGGGCGGCCTCAAACGCTTCGGCGTACTCCGTTCCGCGCTGGACCACGGTGGCTCCGCTGGCCTTGAGCTTCTTGACTTTCACGGCAGGTGCGGTCTCGGGGACAAAAACGGTTGCGGGCACGCCGAGTTGCGCCGCGGCGTAGGCATTCGCCAGCCCCGCATTGCCTCCTGAGGCGACGACGATTCCAACATCGTCCTTCAGCTCGCCGCGCTCCCGGGCAGCCAGCACGCGGTTGAAGGCACCCCGCGCCTTGAACGTCCCCGTGTGCTGCATGAATTCGCATTTGAACCACAATTGCCCGGGCACCGTCCCGGCATCCGCCTCGAAAACGGGCGTACGGCGGATCTTCCCCGCAATCCGGGCGGCAGCTTCATCGACGTCGACGCGTGTGATCATGGGAGTCCTCGTTCCGTGCGGTCGGATCATGGCAGGTGCTAGAGGGACTCGACGTCGGCCGATCCGAGCTGCTGCCGGCGGGCCTGGCGGTTCCGCAACCAACGGCGGGCAAGGTCCACGGCGGCCCAGATTCCGGCGAGGGGAGACAGCACAACCACGCCGTAGATGAAGATCAACCACGTCAGGATGGCCAGGGGCTGCTGCGCTCCGCTCAACCAGGACAACCCTCCGAGCAATCCGATTGTCCAGAACAAAACCACGCCCACGAGCACGGCTCCCGCCGGAAAATACTCGCTCCTCACAACAGCCATCAGTGTCTCCACCGGCTGCCACCTGCCTTCCATCACCGCACCCGAATAACTTCAGTATGCATCCGGAAAATCGCCGGACACGGTCAGCGCGCGGGCGAAGTGACGAACATAACCGCAGCGGGCGTGTCGCCACGGATTTTGGGGCCTATGTGACGGGTGGAATGGCGGCGTAATCTGAAATCACGCACGGTTGATAGCTGGAAAAATGGCTCGGAAAAACAACCCGAAAAGTGGTTTGGCCAGGGTCCTGCGAAGGGTCTTGGGATTCTTCCTGGTGAGTGCGGTCTGTGGTGTATTGGCCGCCGGGCTGGTAGTCCCCGGCGTGGCCTCGGCCGGCATGGCCGTGAGCGGTTCGATCCAGTACTTCGACAACCTCCCGGGTGATCTGGTGGTCAACTCGCCGTCACAGTCCACCAAGGTGCTCAGCGCAGACGGAAAGACGATCGCCACCTTTTATGCCGAGAACCGGGTGAAGGTCAGCCTGGACCAGATGTCGCCCTACATCAAGGACGCGATTGTCGCCGTCGAGGACAGCCGTTTCTACGAGCACGGCGGCATCGACCCCCAAGGGATTCTCCGGGCGTTAGCGTCCAATTTCACCAAGGGCACCAACGAGGGTGCGTCGACCTTGACGCAGCAGTACGTGACCAACGTACTGAACGAGTCCCGTTTGGCGGCAGGCCAGACCGGACAAGTGGTGCTCAGCGGCCAGAAAACCCTGGGTGACAAGGTGCGCGAAATGAAGCTCGCGGTCGAACTCGAGAAGAAATTCACGAAGGACCAGATCCTGGAGGGCTACCTGAACATCGTGTTCTTCAATCGGGACGCGTACGGCATCGAAGCCGCAGCGCAGCACTTCTTCAGCGTGTCCGCCAAGGACCTCAGCCTTCCACAAGCGGCGTTGCTCGCCGGCCTGGTCAACAGCCCCAGCTTCTACGACCCCTCCATCCATCCGGACAATGCCATCAAGCGGCGCAACCTGGTATTGGCCGATATGCTCGCCCAGCACAAGATCCAGCAAGCAGCGTACGCGGCCGCCGTCGCCACTCCCCTCAAGCTCACCATTACGCCCGGGAGGCAAGGCTGTGCCGCCGCAAACATGGCTGCGTACTTCTGCGACTACATCTCCCATCTCATCCTGAATGATCCGGCCTACGGTGCTACCGTCACGGACCGGGAACAGCTTCTGTACCGCGGCGGCTTGACCATCACCACCTCTTTGGACAGCCGCCTGCAGGCAGTAGCACAGCAACAGGTCGATGCAACGGCGGGGGCGAACCCGGATAAATGGGGCGCATCCTTGGTCTCAGTGCAGCCCGGCACAGGCAAGATCCTGGCCATGGCACAGAACACAGTGTTCCTTCCAGAGCCCGGGAAGTTCGACACGCAGCTGAACTTCAACGTTGATTCCAAGGACGCCAACGGCAATGACCTCAACGGAGCCGGCGGTTTCCAGCCAGGTTCCGCCATGAAGCCTTTCACTTTCACGGAGTGGCTCAACGAAGGCAAGTCCATGACCACAGTGGTGGACGCGTCGCGAAGGGTCTATCCACTGGGATTCCCTTGGAGGGACAGCTGCGGGAGGGTGCTGGGCGGATACAGCACAGCCCAGAAGATCGCCGGCCTTGGCACAGCGGACGATCTCCGCAACAACGATGAGGGATACTACCGCCCAATGCCCGTCAACTACGGACTCTACAACTCGATCAACACCGCAACCTTTGCCGAGGCGACCCAACTGGACTTCTGCGGCATCCAGAGGGTGGTGGATGCCGTGGGTCTCCACAGTGGTGTGGACAACGCACCCGTGAACATGCACCAACTGGGCAACCTCCTCGGCGGCACCGAGGTATCGCCGCTCGTGATGGCCGACGCCTTTGCCACTTTCGCCAATGACGGCAGGTACTGCGGGCCGATCGCCATTACGGGCATCACGGATCCATCCGGCGCGAAGCTGCCCGCCCAAGCCAGTTCATGCCACCCGGCCATCAAGCCCGAGGTTGCCCGCGGCGTCAACTCCGTGCTCCAGGACGTCCTGAAACGGGGATCCGGCATCTACATTCAACCGAAAGTCCAGGACTTGTTCCCTACCGCGGCAAAGACGGGAACGAACAACAGCAACGGCTCCACCTGGGTGGTCGGATACACCACCGGGCTCGCCACAGCGTCCTTCTTCGGCGACACCATGGCAGGACAGAGCCGGGCGGGACAGAACGTCACGATCAACGGCAAGTTCTACACGGCCATCGACGGCTACATGCTGGCCGGGCCGCAATGGGCCAACTACATGACGCAGGTCGCCGGGCTCTACCCGACGGCCCCCTTCCCGGCGCCGCCCGCGTCTATGATCGGGACGCCCGCGCCGAGTCCTTCCCGGTGAGTTTCAGAATTCCTGTCCAGTAGCGCGTCCCTGTCGACCCCCAGAAGGGCCGCGGCGAGGCTCGCGATCAAGTCCAGCACGTCGTCACTGCTGGCATTGCCGGCCAGCACGTCCATGACGAGGCCGTCCTCCTGGGCCACGAGGGTGCGTGCGATCTTGGCCGGGGCAAGAACCGGAAAGAACTCGCCGGCCTCTATTCCCTCGGCAATGACCCTTTCGTAGATGAGCTGTTGGGCGCTGGTGAGTTCCCCTTGTATCCGCCGGTGCTCCACGTCCCTGAGCGAATGGGGCCAGTATTCGTAGAGTATCCGGGAGACATCATCGTCCAGCCCCGCGGTGGTTCCAGCCCGAATAACCGCGGCGAGGCGGACAGTCGGGCTCATGTCGGCACTTACGGCCTCCGACAATTTCTCAAGAAGGCGGTCGGAGGAGGCCTTGACTGCAGCGGCCGTAATGTCGGCGAGGCTCCCGTAGTAGTACAGGACGGCGTTGGCGGCCATACCTGCCTCCGCTGCAATTGCACGCAGAGTCGCGCCTTCTGCACCGTCACGAGCGGCCACGGCCAGCGCCGCTGCAGCGATCTCCCGGCGGCGTACTTCCCTCTTGCTGAGACCTGTCATTGCCATCCCCTGCTTCGACGCCCATTGACAGCCAGCCTAATCGAGTATTGAATGGCATTCAAATTTGAATGTGATTCAAATAACTTCGATTCGATAGGGAGTCGCCATGTCGCACCACCTTCCACCTCCGACCGCACCGCCCCTCGCCCCTCAGTCCCCTGCCCCTCCGCCCCTCGCGGCCACCAAAGGACTGAAGGCCGGATCGATCGGCATCGGCCCCACAGTGGCACTGGGACTTGCCGCGGTTGCACCCGCCTACAGCCTTGCCGTAACCCTCGGTTTCGTTGTCCTGGCAGTGGGAACGAGCACGCCCGCCGCGTTCCTTCTAGGGTTCCTCCCCATCTTGTTCACGGCATTCGCGTTCCGGGACCTCAATAGGGAAATGCCCGACTGCGGCGGAGTCTTCGTGTGGATCTCACGGGTGTTCGGGCCGTGGGCCGGCTGGTTTTTCGGCGGTTGGGTACCACAGGTCGCCACCTTCATCGCCAGCGCGGCCCTGGCCCAGGTTGCCACGACGTACCTCCTGACCTTTCTGGGACTTGGATGGGCGGCCTCCCAACCGGTAATCGTCGTCGCCATTGCCTGCGGGCTGATCGCCCTCAGTGCTGTTGTGGCAGCCCGGGGAATCGAACTTTCCGCATGGCTCCAGTACGCCTTGATTGCCTTGCAACTGATTGCCCTGGGCGGGTTCTGCATTGGAGCCTTTATCGCGATGGCCGCCGGCAGTTCAGTAACCGGTGCGGAAACGCCGGTCCTGGACTGGTTCAATCCCTTTGCCTCCGGCGATCTCTCGGGGCTGGTCCACGGTGTCATTCTGTGCCTCTTCATCTATTGGGGCTGGGACGCTCTCATAGCCGTGAATGAAGAAACTACTGACCGCAAAGGCACACCCGGGCGGGCCGTGGTCATCACCACGGTGATCCTGCTGCTCTTCTACGTCGTGACTGCAACAGCTGCCGTCGGATTTGCCGGGACCAAAGGAATCACGGATCCCACAACCGTCTCGGACGTCCTGTCAGTCCTTGGCCCCCAGGCAACGGGTGGCCTCTTCGGGCAAGTCATCATCCTCGCCGTTGGTCTCTCGGCATTGGCGGCGCTGATGACCGTAGCAATCAGCAACCCCCGGTCCTGGCTCAGCATGGGCACCTACGGCGCGCTGCCGGCAGCGACGACGAAAATGCACGCATCCAGGGGGACCCCAACAAGGTCAATCACGTGGTGGGCATTCCTGAGCATTGGCGTGACAGTGGCGCTGGCGTCAATCAGTGCCGACTTCATCGGCTTGGCAATTCTTTCGGTCGGCCTGATGATCGCCGCATACTACGCCGCAACGGCCCTGGCCTGTGTTGTGTACTTTGCTCCCCAGATGCGCGCCTCGGCCTCTTCCCTCTGGCTCAAAGGCATCCTGCCCGGCCTTGGTGCGCTCTTGATGATGGGGGCTTTCATATACAGCGCCATTGACATGTTGTCCCCTGAATACGCCGGGATGTCCTGGATGGGCATCGGAACCGTCTTCTGGATCGGAATCGGCGCCCTGGCCCTGGGTGTCGTGGTCATTGGAATCATCCGTCCCAAACTCCGTGCGTACTTTTCCGGGCAAACGATCCCCCGGGGAAACTTCTCCACCCGAAACGAATTGCAAGCCATCCTGAGCAGCGAAACCGAGGCATAAATGCGAGTTCTTTCCATTGCGGCAATCCAAACGAAGCCCGTTCCCTACGACGTCGAAGCAACCTGGGAACGGTTCGCCGCCCAGGCGGAGACCGCCAAAATCCTGGGCCCCGAAGTCGACGTCATCGTCGCACCCGAACTGCTTCTCGCTGCACCCGGGCAATTCCTGATCCCGGACCCGGACGGCGAGACGCGTTCCGCCGGACCCATCCCGAGTCAGCTCACCGCCCGCATTTCCGAACTGGCCCGCCGTCTGGGGGTCTGGCTCGTGCCCGGTTCCCTCCTTGAAACGGATGGAGGAAACACGTACAACACCGCAATCGCGGTTTCCCCCGACGGCGAGATCGTGGCCCGATACCGGAAGCTCTTTCCCTGGCGCCCGTTCGAAACCACCACGCCCGGCGACTCGTTCGTGACTTTCGACATCCCTGACCGCGGACGGGTGGGTCTCGCCATCTGCTTCGACGGGAGCTTTCCGGAAGTATCCCGGCAGCTGGCATGGCTTGGAGCAGAAGTCATCATCCAGCCCACCCTGACCACAACCCGGGACAGGGAAATGGAAATCGTGATGTCACGGGCCAACGCCTTCGCAAACCAGGTGTACGTGGTCAACGTCAACGGCGCCGACCCGTCCGCAGTGGGGGAAAGCGTCATCGTGGACCCGGAAGGCACCATCATGCAGCAAGCGAGGGGAGGCGAAGAAATCCTCTTCGCCGTCCTTGACCTCGACCGGGTCACGCAGGTCCGGCGCTACGGCACACTCGGCATCAACAGGCCGTGGGCGCAGCTCCAGGACCAACAAGGAATCCTGTCCTACCCCATGTTCGGCGGAGCGCACTTCCAACCACCGGCTTGGAGCCCCGAGGACGCGGACGAATCACGCGGGAGCCAATTCAGCGCGACGTCCTCCTAGGGACCGTACCGACAACAGAAGCCCGCGTACCCCCGGCCACCCGCGGGGGTACGCGGGCTTCCTGTGAGTTTCGGAAGAGTTCGGCTACCCGCAATTGAACCTGTCGTGAACGTTTCCGCGGTTGGGCCCAATTGGCAAGACGGAGTCCCTCCCCGCAACAAGAATCATCCGGGGACGCATTTTCGATCGATAAGAACGCAATAGCGAAGGGTCTTACTTTGATGAAGACAGCCAAGAAAAACGGGCTTGCCACAGCAGCGGTCCTGGGGGCCGTGCTCATGGCCGGATCCGCGGTGGCGCCGGCGATTGCCGACGACGCTTCACGCGGCCAGGACGTCCAGGACGTCCAGAACGTCCAGGGCCAGCAGGAATCAGACAGCAACAAGGGCCAGGGCGAAACATCGAAGCATGTCCTGCTGCTGTCGGTGGATGGCCTCCACCAGAAGGACCTGGATTTGTACGTGAAGAACCACCCGACGTCGGCACTGGCGTCGCTGGTAAACCACGGCACCAGCTACACGCACGCCCAGACTCCCGTGCCTTCGGACTCCTTCCCCGGCATGGTCGGCCAGCTGACCGGTGGAAATCCCGGGACCACCGGCGTCTACTATGACGACACCTTCAACAGGGCACTCCTGCCAGCCGGCACAACGGACTGCAAGAACACGGCGCCCGGCGCCGAAGTGGCCTTCACCGAAGCCGCCGACAAGGACCAGAACGCCCTCGACGCCGGCCAAGGCCTGGCCGGCCTTCCGGCCAGCATCCTGAACATGACGGGACAGCCCGGCGCTCTCCTCGACCCGGCCGCCCTCCCGGTTGACCCGGCGACGTGCAAGCCGGTCTATCCGCACCAGTACTTGAAGGTCAATACGGTCTTCGAGGTGGCGAAGAGCGCTGGCCTGACCACGGCGTGGTCGGACAAGCACCCTGCATACGAAATCCTGAACGGCCCTTCAGGCAAGGGCCTGGATGACCTGTTCACTCCTGAGATCAACAGCATCGCCCCCGCTCCCTTCAATGGCGACTGGACCAAGGACAACGCCGCAACCCAGCAGTACGACGGCTACAAGGTCCAGGCCGTGGTGAACGAAATCGACGGCAAGGACCACTCCGGCACCAAGACGGCCGCAGTACCGGGCATCTTCGGGATGAACTTCCAGGCCGTGTCGACGGCTCAGAAGCTCCCGACGTCGGACGGCCTGACCGGCGGCTACCTTCAGGGCGGCACCGTTCCCGGGCCGCTCCTGAGCAAAGCCCTGGACTTCGTCAACGCTTCCGTGGGGAAGTTCGAGTCCGCACTGGCCACTTCCGGCCACGCAAAGGACACCACAGTGATCCTTTCTGCCAAGCACGGCCAGTCACCGATGGACTCGTCGACATTGACGAGGGTCCCTGACAGCGCAATCATCGACGGCCTGAACGCCGCGTGGAAGTCCGCACACCCGGGCTCCGCAGACCTCGTTGCGTTCTCCACCGACGACGACATCATGCAGCTGTGGCTTTCGGACCAGGCAGCTGCGCAGTTCGCCAAGGACTACCTGGCAGGGCATTCGGCCGCCGGTAACGACGTCAACGGTGCTGCCAAGACCGTGGCAACCTCGGGGTTGAGCAAGATCTACGCGGGCAGCGAGGTTGCGAACTACTTCGGCACCCAAACCAGCGACGCACGCTACCCGGACATCTTGGGCATCGCCCAGACGGGCGTGGTCTACACCGGCGGCAAGGCCAAGATCGCCGAACACGGCGGAGCCAGCGCGGACGACCGCGATGTGCCGCTCGTGGTCTCCGGCGCAAATGACGAACACGCCCGGACAGTGACCAGCACCGTCGAGACGACCCAGATTGCCCCGACCATCCTGAAGACCCTTGGCCTGGATCCGAACAAACTGCAGGCCGTGCAGATCGAGGGGACCAAGGCCCTTCCTGAGCGCTGATCCAGCGCGCCTCAAACACTGGAGGGGTTCCGCGGCCAGACGGCCAAGGGGCCCCTCCCTTGTGACCATCAGGCCCTAGGATGCACGCAATAGACCCTTCCGCTGGCCAAGCCTGCATTGGGCGCCACGCCCGGTCTGCTTACAATCAAACGTCAGCAACTACTGAGGGAACCATGAAGAAAATCACCACAGCCCTGCTCGCGGCCGGGCTCGTCCTCTCCGCTTCAGCCTGCTCCGCACCGCAGCAGCTGAGCACCGCGGACACCTGCAGCCGGGTCAAGACCGTCATCTCGAACCCCACGAACACCACGGACAAAACGGGAACCATCCGGGTAGCGAACCAGCTCCGCCCGATCGAAGCCGTGTCCTCGGATGAGCTGAAGCCCACCCTGAAGACGCTTGTGGACTACCTGGACGAGTCCTCCAAGGACAACCCGGATACCGCGAAGCTCAACGCCCTGAAGAACGATTACCAGAACGCGGGCGCCAACTACAGCAAGTACTGCGGCGGCTAAGAGCAGTTTGCATTGCATACCCGGGGACTGGCCATGGGCGCCCAGTCCCCGGGTGGGCGGCGTCGGCACAAGTGTCCGCTCTATCGGCTTCAGCCTGCCCGTGAACGGTCGCTGAAACCCCATGGATAGTTCGAGTCCACGGGCCATGATTGTGGTCGGCGCACCCACCGGTGGCCTGCTCGCCGTATCAGTCGGGTACCAGCCGACGCTGTGGATCGCTCTCGCGGGATTCGTGGCGGCTGCTGTGTTCCTTGCGGCGTCGCCATTCCGCTCCGCACAGCACGGAGACGCTGCCCAGGGCAGCCTCCAGTAGCGGCTGCAGCTCCTCGACCCGCAGCCTGGCCGACCCTACAGCGCGGTGTGCTTCCCGAACGGATGGTGGCCCGTGGCCGGCTGTCCGTGAGTGCCCAACCATTCAGACAGGGCCTCGCGCAGGATCTCGCTGGGCGTGAGGCTGAGCGTCTGTGAAGCCGACTCCAAGGCGCGGTCCAGTTCCTGGGGGATCTGGAAATCCAAGGGCGAGGGATGGTTGCTTTCCCGGGCATCGGCAGGCAAACCATCACCGCGCAACAACTTGCCGACGGCTGGCTTCATGTCGTTTTCGGTCCACGCCGAAAGTCGCTCGAAATGAGTCACATCTCGTGTCATGATTTTCCCTCCCAACAATCAAGCATCCTCCGTTGGAAGGCCACAGTCACCATCTACGAGTAATTACTCTCTAACTATCGCGAAGTTGGTGCCTTCGGACACTGAGCGCGCCGCATCAGCATCGCCATTGAGTAGCCGGACGGAGGTCGACCGGGCCCGTTCGGAGACCCAGGAGTCGCGGAACGGACCCGGCGCTCACGCTTAAGGGTGAGACCGCGACGGACATCGATCAGCCAGGGCTGGTGCCGTCAGAGCGATCTTAGGGCTTGGGCCGACTCCGGTCTAGGGAATCGAAGGACCGGGGTTGTAAAAAGTTCATCGGCGCAAGAGATAATCCGCAACCCCAACCGGATTCGACAGCCCAAGGAGATGCCCGCCAGGCAGGACATCCGGCTCAATGCCTAAGCGATCGCGTGCGACCGTGCGCTGGAACTCGAGCGGGAAAAACCGGTCCCCCTCACCGCTGAGCACCCTGATGGGAACTGCCGGCCACTCCACGAATTCGCAGCTCGACGCGAAGACTGCGTTGGCCTCGGGGCGCTGGTATGGTTCCCCCTCGGCCGCAAGCTCCGGCGGAACGTCATGCAGGAAGTACTCGTTCACATCGAACTCCGCGCTGTAACCGCCGGCCGCGGCAGCACGCTTGCGCGCGTCCTCCCAGCCCGTGTTGTCCCACCATGCTCCGGGGGTCTCACCCGGGTTGGGAATCATCGCGTTGACGAAGACGATCTCTGCGACGCCGGTCCGGGCTCCCACCATGGGTGCCGTGAAACCGCCAAGCGATTGCGCCACAAGCACGACGTTGTTCCGGCCACTGACAGCGGCCCCAACCAGGCGCGCGTATTCGGGCAGTCCCGCATTTTCGTCGTCGCCGGGCAGATCGACGGCGACAGCATCGTGGCCTGCCTCCTGCAAGAGGGGGACGACGCGGCTCCAATACCAGGCTGAGCCGCCTGCTCCGGGCACGAGCACGAACGCGCTCACGAGGCATCCCCCGTGAAGCCATCAGTGAAGCCATCAACAAACGGACCGAGGCTCGGCGTCGAAGTCATGCCCACATTCTTCCCCAGATCGCCGCGCCCGCAAGGGACCCGCTGGAGAGGCTTTGGCCCGGTCTTTTCCTGCAGGAGGCCTGGTGGGAGGATGCCTATAGGTGCGAGCAGCTACGAGAAGGACGGGAAACGACATGTCGACCCAGGAATCCGTGGAAACAGAACGCAAGTACGACGCCGACTTGGAAACGCCGCTTCCCGCGTTCGTGGACATCACCGGCGTCGAACAGGTCGCAGACCCTGCGGATCATCAACTCGAGGCCGTCTACTTCGACACGGACGGGCTGACCCTTGCCAGGCACCGCATCACCTTGCGGCGCCGCACCGGCGGCACCGATTCAGGATGGCACCTGAAACTGCCGGCAGACCGGGACACCCGTGTGGAGATCCAGGCGCCGCTGGGGCAGCCCGAGATCGTCCCCGAGGAACTGGCGGAGAGGCTCATCGTCTTCACCCGCGGCGAAGAGCTCAGGCCCGTGGCCCGGATCCATACCCGCCGCACTTTGCATCGCCTGCACGGAAGCGAAGACGTCACCCTGGCCGACTTCGTGGATGACCACGTGACAGCCGAGACCTTGCACCCAAGGCAATTGGAGAGGCGATGGCGGGAATGGGAAATCGAGCTGGTCCACGGCGATGAAGCGCTGTTCGAGAGTGCGGAGCGCGTCTTGTCAGGGGCCGGCGCAACCCCCTCAGGGCATGCTTCCAAGCTTGCCCGCGCATTCGGAACGGCCTGGCCAGCCGCTGTGCCGACGCCACCAAAAGCCCGTCCGAAGGGTTCTGCCGGAGACGCAATAGTTGCCTACGTTGCCGCGCAGATCGCCGAAATCACCGCACTGGACTCCGGAGTCCGGCAAGGCGTCGACGACGCCGTTCACCGCATGCGCTCGGCCACCCGCAGGCTGCGCTCGACCCTGTCCACGTATGGCAAGCTCTTCGACGCCGACGCCGGGGATCAGCTCAAGGCCGAACTGAAATGGCTGAGCAAGGTCCTGGGCAAGGCCCGGGATGCCGAGGTGCTGCGCGACCGGATCGGGGAACTGATGAATGAGCAACCCGACGGCTTGGTACCCGCCCCAGCTGCCACCAAGATCAATGATGAACTCGAGGCCGCCTTCAACTCCGGGTATCGCCAGATGCTCCGCTCCTTGGGAACGAAACGGTATTTCCGGCTCCTGGACGCGCTTGAGGAGTTCCGCGACGAGCCTCCCGTAAGGCCTCGTGCCGGGAAGAAGGCCCGTCCCGTCACGGCCAAGCTGGCCGGAAAAGCGATCAAACGGTTGCGCCGGTCCCAGAAGGCAGTGGCCCAGAACAGCGGCGACGAAAACGACGCGGCACTGCATCAGGTCCGCAAAGACGCCAAACGCCTACGCCATGCAGCCGAAGCATTGCAAGACGTTCATGGGAAGCCCGCCGTGAAGCTGGCGCGTAACGCCCAGAAGATCCAGAAGATCCTAGGAGAGCACCAGGACAGCGTCGTGAGCCGCTCGGTGCTGCTCCGCCTCGCAAACGATACCGGCGGATCGGTGGAGGACAACTCGCCTTATGGCCCCCTGCTCGCTGCCGAAGAGCAGCGAGCCGCGGACTCCGAGGCCCGCTATGAAAAGCTCGCCAAGAAGAAGCGCTTGAATCCCCTGTGATGAACGCAACTCTCGGGGACGGGACTGTGAGGGACGGATCTGAGCCTCAGAGGCTCAGCCCTCGCACTCTACGCAGTAGGCGTGGCCGTTCTTTTCACGGGCAATCTGGGAGCGGTGACGGACGAGGAAACACGAGTAGCACGTGAACTCGTCTTCCTTCTGGGGAACGACCGCAATGATCAGTTCCTCGGCCACGAATTCGCCGCCTGGTACCTCGTTGCCTTCAAAAGCATCGGCTTCGTCCAGCTCCCGTACAACGCTGCGGGCGTCCGGAGCATTGGCAGACTGCAGGGCCTGAAGTGACGTGCTTTGGGATTCCGCGACGTCGGAGCGGAGTTCGTCGTAATCGGTTGCCACCTGGGGTTATCTCTTCTCTTGTATATTTGCTGGCGAATGTGCAACATACACCATGCGGCTGCTATTCCCCACAATGTGGCAAAAATCAGCGCATGTGCGTCATTGCCTCCGCGGTGCGCATCGCCTTGACCATCCGCTCCACTGTGGCCGGATGCGTGACTGAGCGTATCCCATCCCCGCCGCCTGGCCCGGACGGAGCGGAATCGACCATGAGCTTACGGCCAGAGAAGTGTATGTCACGGATTCCCGTGGCCAAAAGCGCGGGTATGGCCCGCTCAGTGACGCCGCCGCCGGCCATGACGGAAACGTCAGTGGGGAGGGCCGCAACCATGCGTTTGAGCATGTCAATACCGTCGCCAGCGGCCCGGGCTGCACCCGAGGTGAGAATGCGCTGCGCACCCAGCCGGGCGGCGTCGTCCACTGCTTGAAGCGGATCCCGGGCCGCATCCACCGCGCGGTGGAACGTGACGAAGGTCCCGCCCGCGGCATCGATCAGCGCCCCGGCGCCAGCGACGTCGACGTCGCCCGACGCGGTCAGTAATCCGACGACGACCCCGTCGGCACCGAGGGAAAGCGACTGCCGGACATCCCGCCTCATGACCTCGATCTCGGTAGGTGTATAGACAAAGCCACCCGGCCGCGGGCGGATGAGCACGTGGACGAAATCCTGGCGACCGGCGTCGCGCGCGAGCCCAGCGGCTGCCTCAACGAGGCCGGCGCTCGGGGTAAGGCCGCCGGCCTCAAGCGCTGAACAGAGCTCGACGCGGTCCGCGCCGGCTTCGATGGCACAGCGAACACCGTCCAGGTCCTGCACGCATATTTCAATCTTCATGGTTCCTCCGTCGGACGGGCCGAATGTTCACGAGGCCAGCACGGTGCGCAGGCATAGCTGCCCCGCGCCTAGCAGGCCTGCTTGCGAACCGGCGAGCGAGGCTTCGATCACGATGTTCTTGGTGGCGAGCGGGTGGCAGCTTTCGTAGAGCTGCGAGCGCACAGCGGCGACATACGGCTCCAATTGGGAAAGTCCGCCGCCCAGCACCACCACATCCGGGTTCACGAAATTCACCACGATGCTGAGGGTCTGCCCCAAAATCCGGCCCGCAGTGCGGACTCGCGTCGTGGTGTGCGGGTCGCCGTTGTTGACCTGCAGGACGATGTCGTTGACGTCCGCGGCATCGATCCCGACGGCGGCCAGGTCGCGGATGATGGCGGACCCGCTGGCCACCGTCTCCAGGCAGCCGCGGTTGCCGCAAGAGCATGGCGCATCGCCCGCGGCCGGGATCTGCACGTGGGCGATGTCTCCGGCCGCTCCCGTGGCGCCCCGGTAGACCTGTCCGTCAATGATGAGCCCGCAGCCGATCGCGGCCCCTGCTTTGAGGAACAGCGTGTTCTGCCGGACTTTGGAATCGGGTGATTCCCGCTGGCGCAGCGTGTGCTCACCCAAAGCCATCATGTTGGCGTCGTTGTCCACTACCGCCAAAGTCCCGAATTCCTCGGCAAGCCAGTTCCGGACCTTGAACTCGTGCCAGCCGCGCATTCTGGACGGCGAGTCGAGCGCACCCAAGGCAAAGTTGACCGGTCCGGGCAAGGACATCCCTACGCCGCGCAGCGGCGGGTCGACGGCCGGATCGCTCAGGGCACGCATCATCGCGGCGGCCTGGGGCAGAACCACTTCGGGGCCGTCGTTGATGTCGATGGTCCTGATTTCGGAGACAAGCAGATTGCCTGAGAGGTTCAGCTTGCCGACCCACAAATGATGGGCGCCCAAATCCGCCGCCAGGATGAACCCCGCGTCCGGGACCAGTTCCAGGAGCGTTGGCCTTCGGCCTCCGGTCGCCGAACCTGAGCCGCTCTCGCTGATGAGCCCGGCTTCCATCAGCTCGTTCACCTTGATGGTGATGGTGGATGGGGCAAGGTTCAGGGTGCGCGCGAGGTCGGCGCGCGACGTCGCCCGGCCGCTCGCGATCATGGACAGGATGCTGGAGGAGTATTCGGTCAGCGCGATGTCCCGGGGGCCGGTTCTTTTGACGGTCTTGGCATAGGAAGGCTTGTAACCCAAAGTCAGTCCCTCCAGGGGCTCGGTGTCTGCTGCCCGCCGTTGGGCTGCTCTTTGCAGAGTAGCTGACGGGCCTGCACTGCGCCGCCGAGAAGTCCCGCCGAAGAGCCGAACCGCGCAGGCAGGAGCCGGGGCCTGCGGTGGAAACTCAGGATGGAGTCCAGCCGCTCCGCTACCGGGCGAAGTAGCGCGTCGCCGGCATTGGACAGGCCACCGCCGAAGATGACGGCCTGCGGCGCCAGGAGTGCGACGCTCTGCGCGATCGCCAGCGCGAGCCCGTCATATGCCTGGTTCAGGACCCCGACGGCGGCCGGGTCACCCGCTGCTGCGGCCTCCATCACTTCCTTCGCGCCAACAACGGGGGTGCCGGAGACGGCTGCATAGTTGCGTGCGATGGCCGAGGCTGAGGACACCGTCTGCAGGCATCCTGACGCGCCGCACGTGCACAGGATGGCCACGGTGCTCGTGAGTGGTTCCATGCGGGCGTGGCCGATTTCTCCGGCGTACCCGTCGCCGTCGTACACCTCGCCGTCCAGGATGACCGCGCTGGCGATCCCGGTGCCGATGACCAACACCAGGGCGTTCCGCAGCCCCTTCGCGGCCCCCAGACGGTGCTCCGCCAAACCGGCCATCTGCACATCGTTGCCGAGCACCACAGGAAGTCCGACGCGCGTTTCCAAAGCCGAGGAGAGGGCGAAGTCGCTCCAGCCCAGGTTCACTGCGGAGACCACAACGCCGGTGCTCGCATCCACAATCCCCGGCGCGTTGACGGCGATTGCCTGCGGTCGCTGCTCCCGGGGCCCAGCCTGGTAGGTGGCGACGAGGCCGGAAAGCTGGTCAAGGAATTTTTCCTGCGAACCAATTGCCGTTGGTGTGCTTCCTTGGTGTGCGAAGCGGCCAGTGGAATCCACGACGCCGTATTTGAGGTCGGTGCCGCCAACGTCGAAGACCATCACCGGAGCGCCCGGTCCCGGAATCAACGACGTCGGAGGGGAACCGGCGGTTTGAACACTCAACTGCATGTCAGCCTTTCACCGCACCGGCAACGAGGCCCTGGGCCATCTTCTTCTGGACGATGACGAAGAGAATGATCACCGGTAGCGCCATGAGGGTGGACCCGGCCATGATCCCACCCCAGTCCGTGGCCTGGTTCTGGCCGCTGAAGCCTTGGATCCACAGCGGGAGGGTCTTGCTGTTGTCGCTGCTCAGCAGTACCAGCGCCAATGTGTATTCGTTCCATGCGGCCAAGAAGGCGAAGATTCCGGAGGCCACCAGTCCGGAGCCCAGTAGCGGAAAGGTCACCCGGAAGAATGCGCCCATTCGGGAGCAACCGTCAATCATCGCTGACTCTTCGAGCTCCACAGGGACCCCGTCAACAAATCCCTTGAGCATCCAGATAGTGAAAGGCACGGACGCCCCGACGTACAGCAGGCTCAGGCCGAGCACGGAGTTGAGCAGGTGCCAGCTGTCGATCATCTTGTACTGGGAAATGAACATGGCTTCAGCAGGGATCATCTGGATCACGAGCACCGAGATGATGATGATCTTGCGGCCCTTGAATCGAAAGCGGCTGAGCGCCATGCTCGCGAAGAAGGCGAAAAGCAATGCGGCCACCACCACAATCAGGGCAACCCCGAAGCTCATCCGCAGGGCGGACCAGAAGCGGCTGTCGTGGAGCACTGTTTCGTAGTGCGCCCAAGTAAAGTCGAGCGGCAGGAACGACGGCGTGCGGGACTGCAAGGCGTCGTCCGTGACGAGCGAATTGTTGACCAACCAGTAGACCGGGAAAATCCACAGCAGCCCGAAGACCAGGCCGGTGATGTTGGCCGCCGAGCGGCGGACGGGGCTGGGTTTGAGGGCCATTCAGACTTCTCCCTGCTTCAGGAATTGGGTGACATAACGCCAAGTGAGGAGCAGCGTGATCAGCAGCATGATCAGGGCGGTCGCGGAAGCCACACCGTAGTCTCCGCCGGACAAGCCCACCTGGTAGACGTATGTGCCAAGGACGTTGGTCTGCTCGGTGATGCCGCCGTTTTTCTGCAGGATGAAGATCTGCGTAAAGACCCGCAGGTCCCAGATGATTTCAAGGATCGTGACCAGCAGGAGAACCGGGGCGATGGTGGGAACGGTGATTTCCCGGAATTGCTTCCAGCCGTTGGCACCATCGAGAGTTGAGGCCTCCAGCATGGACTCATCGATCTGGGTGACCGATGCGTAGACCATGAAGACCACCAGCGGCACGCTCATCCAGATGACCAGGATGGCCGCTACCGCGAAGAAGGTCAGGGGGTTGGAAAACCAGTTGTAGCCAGCCATCCCTTGCATTCCCAGTCCGGCCAGTGTCCAGTCGACCACCCCGGACCTGGAATCGAAGATCCATTGGAACACTTGGAGCGAGGACAACACGGGCATCGCCCAGGCCAGCAGCATGGCGGCCTGGACGAAGACGGAGACCGGGCGCGAGAGTTTGGTGAGCAGAAGCGCGCCTCCGATCCCGATGGCCATTGTCAGGGCGGCACACACAAGGCAGAAGGCAAGGGATCTTCCCAGGGTGAGCCAGAATGCCGAATCGCCGAGCACCCGGGTGAAATTGTCGAGCCCGACGAATTCCGCGGGTTTGCCGAACTGTTGCTCAAGGGAAAAGTGCTGGAACGCCATGGTGATTTGGCGGAGCAACGGGTAGCCCATGTCCACCAGGACAATGAGCACCGCGGGAAGCAGAAGGATGTACGGCAGGGGGTTGCGCCTGCGTTTCCTGGGGGCCGCTGGTTCAGTCCGGTCGGGCAGGGTCCCTTCCGGCTTCGCACGGGTACTGGTTACGGTCATGGCTTCGGTCCTTTCTGCTTCCCGCCGGGCCTACTTGCTGTTGAGGATTTCCGTCATTTTGGCGTCGGCCATCTTGGCCAGCCCCACGGGATCCTTCAGCGCGCCCATGGCCACGAAGAAGTCGTCAACCACCTTGGCGCTCTCCACCAATGCCCAGTTCTTTGCTGCCGGGGTGCCCACGGAATTCCTGACGGCCTCGATGGTGACCTTGGACAATTCGTCCTGCCCGAGGGCCGCGGCGTAGTTCAGGTTTCCCGGGACCCAGCCTCCCTCGGTCGCGAAGAACTCCTGGAACGGCTTGCTGAAGATGAGCTTGAGGGCCTCCTTGGCCAGCCCCCGCGCCTTGCTGTTGTTCGAGATGGCCACATTGGAGCCGCCGGCAAAAGGATTGCCCACGGCGTCGCCCTTAGGCGACGGGAAGTTGAAGTACCCCACCTTGCCGGCGTCCAGGAGTTCCTTCTTGATCTTCTTCAGATGGAAGTTGAAGCCGAAGAACATTCCCGCCTCGCCCGTGTTGAAGGCGGTGTACGGCTGGGAACCGATGGTCGAATCCGTGATGGTCCCGGTGGTGGAGCCGGTCGTCCACAGTTGCTGGAGCTGGGCGATGGCTTTCTGGCTTTCCGGCGAGGATAAGCTGCCTTCCCATTTCCCGTCCTTCTGCACGGCCAGCCGCCCGCCATTGCTGAAGACCCAAGCGAACGCGGATTGTGAGGAAATCCCGGGCAGGAACATCCCGGAAAAGTGTGCGTTCTTCTCTGGGTTGCCGGTCTGGATCTTCGTTGCGACGGCGGTCAGCTCATCAATGGTCTTCGGTATCGCGAGCCCGAGCTGCTGGAACATGTCCTTCCGGTAGAACACGATCCGGCTTCCCGCGTAGAAGGGGGCGGCGTACATCTTGTTCTCGAAGCTGCCGAGTTCCACGAGCGATTTAGTCAGATTCGCACCGCCCAGCTCTTCCTTCATGCCGCTCAGGTCGGCCAATGCTCCTACCGCACAGAAGGTGGGCGCCTGGGTGTTGCCGAGTTCGATGATGTCCGGCGTCGATTCGGGGCTGGCGAGGGCCGTCTGGAGCTTCGGGACGATGCCATCCCACTCCTGCTGCTCGATGGTGAGGGTGGATCCCTGGAACTTGTTTTCGAACTCCTGCTTGAGCCACGCCTGGGCCTTGTCCGACACGGAGTCCTTCATGAACCAGACCCGCAGCTTTGCCGGAGTGGAGAGGCTGTCCGAAGAGGCGGAGCCCGAGGCCTCGCCACATGCGGACAGCAAGGCTGCGGCACCCAGGGCTCCGCCCAGACCGAGCAAACCACGTCGACTAAGTTCTTTCATCGCTTCCTCCACTTTGAACTCACAGGGTCGATTGACCATGCAGGAAACGAAATCATGGAGGCATGATGCTTCGGAAGGGCCTCTAACTTAGTTCAGAATCGAACTTAGTTAGGGTCCGATTTGGAGCCCGGACGCACGCGGCCCGCCCCTCAGCGCTCTACGCCCGCCGGCTGGTTCGACGCAGGTACCAACCGTGCGGTCAGGTCGGGCGCTGCACCGCCGTCGTCGAACGGGAACATGGGCCGCGCTATCCTGCGGTGGCCCAGCCGGTGCAGGTCCTGGTCCACGCCGCCTGGAGTGAGCGCCAGCATCCAGTCCGCGGCCATGTCGAAGAGCTCGGGCTCGAGGTAGCCGATCTTGACCACCACAACGTCGGCTGTCCGGGCATCCAAGCCGTTCCGGAGGAAGTCCGATTCCAGGTGATACGGCTTGCGCCGCCGGGTCACGATGACGCGCAGCCCGCCAACGCGGATGACGGCCTCGTCAATGGCCACAGGGTCGCCCTGAGCCAGATGCTCCACAATGCCGTCCAGCCGCGCCGGACCGGACTGTGTGCCGTCCACGCGGGCGCCCACGTCCACCGAGACGGATCCACCGACGCCGGCGCCAATGCACGCGTCCACCGCGGCAGGATCCGGGATCGAAGCGTAGATTGCCTGCATCGTTCCGGCGGCGATGGGTGGGTGCTCAAGGAGTTTGTGCAGGGTCCAAGTGACGTCACCGGCTCCCCCGGCCGTGGGATTGTCCCCGGAATCGCTGATGAAATACGGCCGCTTCGTGCTCGCCTCCGCTGCCGCGAGGCATTCAGCGAGCGGCGCCGAGGGCGCCACGAAACGGAACTCGTCCCGCCTGTTCCACATATCGACGGCGAGCCCGCTCGCATGGCGTGCGACGGCGTCGGCGTCGTCACCGGTGACCATCACCACGGCCCGGTTGCGCGGCTCGTCTGCCCAGGCATAACCGATCCATAGCGCGGCGTCGAGCACGCCGGGCCGCCCGGCGATCACCCCGACCTCCTCATATAGCGACTTGGCCGGTTCCAATCGGGTGCTGGTCTTTTCCCCGGGCAGCAGGATGGGGACCGGAACCCAGGCCTTGATGGGGCGGCGGGCGGCCTCCGGTAATGCCAATCGCTCCAGCAGGTTCACGGCGGCGCGTTCCTTGGTTTCCAGCCAGTCCTCGTGCGGGGCCATGCGGTAGCAACTGGGGATATCGAGTTGGTGCGCCAAAGTCCAGGAAACGTTGCCGTGCAGGTCCATGCCGCTGGACACCAGTACGTCCGGGCCGATCAGACCGCGCAGGGCAAGGAGCAAATCACCCTCGGGATCGTCGAGGCCTTCAACGCTCATGGCACCGTGGATGTCGAAATAGAGCCCGTCCACGGGGCCTGCGTGCAGAGCATCCGCCACAGCGGAAAGAATCGTCCGTTTCATCTCGGCATAGTCCGCGGAGGGGACAGCCCCGCCCGGGATGGAACGGAAGTGGACAAGCGGCAGCCATTCCGCCGCCTCGCGCACCGGATGGTCCGGGGCGAAAAAGGGGTACTGGTCCAAGATCTCCTGGCCATCCCGCCGGACAAAGTCCTGCGTGCGGGTCCGGGCAGGGGAATAGGTGCTGGCCTCGAGGGCGATTCCGGTAATGAGGATCCGGTGCTTCTTTTCCATCATGCCTGCCACGATATTGAGGTTCGCTGCGGGACCGGGGCGCGGCCGCGAAAGTTCAATGCCGAATGAAGTTCAACCAGCCCTTTTCGCCCGGAATCCTGCCTAACGTGGGCTCGCAAGTGACGGCACGCGGACTCCACGGAAGAGGATCGAACAATGCAGATTGGGCTGAGTACGTACAGTTTGGCGGGAGCCTTGGCTGACGGCCGGGTGGGCCTTTTGGACCTGCCGGGCTGGGCGGCATCCCATCAGGCCGGCCATCTCGAAGTGGCCGAGGCCGGACTGGGCGTGGACCTTTCCGCGGACCACGGGGCAGCCGAAGGGCTGCGCGAGCGTGCAGAGGCGTCCGGGATCGCCTTGGTCAACTATGTGGTGGGTGCGGATTTCCTTGGCGCCGACGCGGCGGCTGAAATCGCCCGGGTGAAGACGCACTTGGACACGGCCCACCGGATGGGGATCAGCCGCTTCCGCCACGATGTTGTCCCGTGGGCCTGGCGCCCCGCCTCATACATCGAATACCGGGATGCCCTGGAGAAGGTGGTCCCTGCATCCAGGGAACTCGCCGACTACGCGGCAACCCTGGGAATCACCACCAGCGTGGAAAACCACGGCATGGCCTTCAACGTCAGCGAACGGTTGCTGCAGTTGGTGCACGCGGTGGACCGCGACAATTTCAAGATCACCTTGGACATCGGCAACTTCCTGTGCGTCGATGAGGTGCCGGAATCGGCCGTCGCCAAACTCATCCCCTACGCGTCTGTGGTGCATCTGAAGGATTTCTACCGCCGGAAGCGAAACCCCGGCGACGGCTGGCTGCAAACGCTGGCAGGGGACCATATCCAGGGCTCCGTGTTCGGACTCGGGGACATGGACCTGCCGCGTGTCCTTCGCCTGATCAAGGACTTCGGTTTCAGCGGACCGTGTTCGGTGGAATACGAGGGCCGCGAGGACTGCCTCACGGCGGCGCCCGAATCGCTGCGCAACGCCGCCGCATTGTGGGAGGGCTGCTGACATGGGGGCATTGAACGTTGGGGTCATCGGGCTGGGGACAATCTCGGACATGCACCTGGACGCATACCGTGATTCGCCGTCGGCGCACCTGGTGGCTGTCTGCGACATCGACGCTGTGCGTGCCGGGAGCCGGGCCGCGGAATACGGAGCGGTCAAGGTCTTCACGGACTACAAGGAGCTCCTGGCCGATCCCGAGATCGACGCCGTCAGCATCTGCACGCGCAATGACACGCACGCCGAAATCGTGATTGCGGCGCTCGAGGCCGGCAAGCATGTACTGGTCGAGAAGCCCATGACGGCCTCCCTGGAGGAGGCTTTGGCTGTTGCTGCTGCCTCCCAGCGGAGTGCGGCCGTCTTGCAGGTAGCGTATGTCCGCCGTTTCTCGCCCAACGCCGAGGTACTCAAGCGCTTCATCGACGCCGGCGACCTCGGGCAGATCTACTACGCCAAGGCCACTTGCCTGCGCCGGGTAGGAAATCCCGGCGGCTGGTTCGCCGACAAAGCCTTGTCCGGCGGAGGTCCGCTCATCGACTTGGGCGTCCATTTCATCGACATTTGCTGGTGGCTCATGGGCTGTCCCTCCGTGGCTTCGGTCTCTGGGACCGTCTTCCACAAGATCGGTGCACGGAACAATATCTCGAACTTCAGCCGGTATCTCTCCGCCGATTTCGATCCGGCACGACCCCCGGCGGACCCCGTCGAGGATCTTGCCACAGCACTGATCAAGTTCAGCAATGGCGCAGTGATGCATTTCGACACCAGCTACTCGATGCACGGCGCGGATGAAACCAAGGTCCAAATCTTCGGAGACAAAGGCGGCGCGCAGCTGGAGCCGACGCTGGAAATCTTCACCGAACAGCACGACACGCTGCTGGATATTTCGCCCGTGCTGGATTCGCCGACTTTTAGCACTGTGGCATACCGCAATGAGGTGGAGCAGTTCCTGGCTACTGCCCGGGGCGATGCCGCCGAGGCCGCTCCGGCCACCCACGGCCTTGAGCTCATCAAGATCATCTCTGCGATCTACGAGTCCAGCAGGACAGGCCACGAGGTGGTGCTGTAGCCGCTCAGGCCTTTCGTGCCCGCTCAGGTCCGCCGTCAGCTCCGACATCGCGTCCGGACTGGCGGCCGACATCGCGGTGGAGGTCCCTGTCCAGCCCGTGGCCGTTGGCGAGCTGCGCGAGCAGCTCGCCAAGTTGCGTGATCTGTTCGTCGTTTAGTGGGGCCAGCAGCTCCGCTTCATGCTGTTCGGCAATCCCGCGAAGTTCCCCCAGCACGCGCTTGCCGGCCTCCGTGAGGTGCAGTTCATAGTTCCGCCGGTCCGTACTGCTGCGCATCCTCTCCACCAGGCCGCGCTCCTGCAGCGAGTCGATGAGTGAAACCACCCGGCTGGGGACGGCACCGAGCCTGTCCGCAAGGGAGCGCTGGCTCAACCCGGGGGCGCGTCCGATCAGGCGGATGACACCGGCGTCGCTGGGCGTGAGCCCGATATCCCGTGTGCGGTCCGCAAAGCGGGACGATGCCGCGGCGCCTAGCTGCGACAAGAGAAATGCGGTCCGTCTCGGCCGGCCCGGTGTGGCTAAGTCCATGTCTTCAGAATACATGCTTGACAGAATAATTCCAGAGGTGAACCATTTCAGTAGTGATGCAATTACGAAAGTCCAGCCACTGCTAGAAAGGTTCAGCCATGAGTAGTCGTTCGATTCCCGATGAAGGCCGTCCAGCCCGGTCAGGCGGCCCACACCCCGGCGTTCTTGCCCTCGTCAGCCTGGGCATTTTCCTCGCCAGCCTCATCACGTCCGCAGTCCTGACCGGCGGCCAGACGTTCGTCTCGCCCTTTGCCCCGGCGGGGCAGGTGGCCGCATTCTTCCAGCAAAACGTCGCTGCGACGCGGCTCGGCGGCATGCTCCAATTCGGCTCCGGAGTGCCATTGGGGATCTACGCGGCCACCGTCTACGCCCGGCAGCTCCGGCTTGGCGTGCGTGTTCCCGGACCGGCCATTGGCTTCTTTGGCGGCGTCAGCGCGGCCATCTTCCTGATGTTGTCGGGTTCCGTGACGTGGCTGCTGAGCCGGCCGGAAATCACCACGGATGTGACGCTCACCCACGCGCTCGACTTCCTCGCGTTCATCACGGGAGGGGTCGGCTTCGTCGTCGGGACCGGCCTGCTCATGGCGGGAATTGCCGTCCCGGCCCTGATCCTTGGCTTCATGCCCCGTTGGCTGGCTTGGACCGGCCTGGTCATTGCCGCACTGTCCGAGTTGAGCTTCCTGTCGATGGCGATCGAGCCTCTTCAGTTCCTACTGCCGATCGGACGCTTCGGCGGGCTGCTCTGGCTGGTTGCCGCAGGCTTCCTGCTCCCGCGCAACCGGGCAGCCGCGAACCAAGAGCCACGGGCGCACGCGCCGCACACGAGCCGGACAACGCCATGACGACGTCGGATCCCGCCCGGCCGCTGTCCGGCAAGGTCGCGCTCGTCACCGGAGCGAGCCGCGGAATCGGTGCGGAGATCGCAACTGCGCTGGCTCGCGCCGGAGCGGACGTCGTCCTTGCCTCGCGCGACGGCGCAAGCCTGTCACATCAGCTCGCCAACATCACTTCGGGCGGCGGAAAAGCGGTGGCCATGGCCGTGGATGTGGGCGATGAGGACTCGGTGAAAGCCCTGATGGCACAGATCCGGGACCGCTTCGGACGGCTCGACGCCGCGGTCAACAACGCCGCAGGCGGCGGGCGGATCCCGGCGCCCCTGGCCGAGTGGGCGAGCGAGGAGTTCGACAGCGCGATTTCGGTCAACCTGCGCGGAGTGTTCCTCTGCCTGAAATACGAAATCGAGCTCATGCTGGAAAGCGGAGACGGCGGAGCGATCGTCAACATGTCCTCCACCGCGGGCGAACAAGGCGTTGCCGGCATGAGCGGCTACGTGGCGAGCAAGTTCGGCGTCGGTGGCCTGACCCGGGTGGCCGCGCTCGACTACGCCTCCCAGGGGATCAGGGTCAACGCGATCGCTCCTGGCCCCATCCTCACCGAGCGACTCGCAGGGGCGGGCCAAGCGGCCCAGGACCGCGTCGCCGCCGCCGTGCCGCTGGGACGCATCGGCTCCACGGCCGAGGTTGCCGCTGCCGCCGTCTGGCTCTGCTCGGAGCAGTCGTCGTTCGTCACCGGAACCGTGCTCGCCGTCGACGGCGGCCGGCTGGCAGGAACGCCTTCGTTCAACACCAGCAGAAAGGGAACCAGCCATGAATGAATACCATCCCGACCTCGAAGAACTCAGCTTTCTTTGGGCAAGCGCCGCCTCATCCGGGTCCAGCACCAACAGTCCGCCTACCGCGGACAACCGTCCAACGGCCAGTTCCGCGTTACGCAGATCATGGTCAGGGAGGACGAACGGTGGCAGTTAGCAGGCCTGCACTTATCACCCCTGGCACAGCCCGAGGACACGCAGAACTTACGGCGCCCAAGCCGCGCCACCCAAACCGCACCACTGCAGGCCCCGCCCTAGAAAGGCGGGGGTTCTGGCCGCTGGAGCAAATGGACCGTCCTGCCAACATCTGCCGCCTCGGTCCTGTATTGCCGACGGAGGGGCGACTTCCACTCGAGGTCGCCGGTTGGTGAGGACTGTCTATAGCTCCAGGCGCCTATGGACTTCAGCGCGTGGTGCTTTCGGCAGAGCATTGCAAGGTTGTCGGCGTCAGTGGTGCCGCCATCCTGCCACTCGGTGATGTGGTCGGGTTCGCAAACGACAACCCTCCGCGTGCACCCGGGGAACCGGCAGGTCCCGTCACGGCACTGCAGGTACCGGCGAAGCGCCTTCGGTGGACGGTAGGCCGTGCGCCCCACACCCAGGACCTGGCCGCTGGTGCAGTCCGTGAACAGCCGTTGCCACGTTGGCGCAAGGGCCGCCATGCGCCGGGCCGTTGCAGCGTCTATTGGTCCGTATCCTTCGAGTTCAGCTGTTTCGAACTCGCCACCGTCGGGCACGATGCTGCCGCCAAAGACGGATCCAACGGGAATGGTTACCACGACCTCGGCGCGGAATGCCCCGGATTCGGGCACGTCAGATCCGCCAAGCAGCTCGCCTGATCCACTCAAAAGCCGGTCAGATCCACCAAAGAGGCGGTAGGCCAGCGCATCCGCGCGGAGCTCCGACAGCGTGCGGGAATCGAAGGCGGCACCAAAATCGGACGTAGGGTGCGGCCCCGGAAGATCTCCAAGCTCCGCAGCCCGCGCACTGGCCTGCCGCGCATCATGGTCGAGGCCGTTGTAAATGGCCATCCCGACCTCCGCCGTGAGGAACGCGGACAACGTGCACATGCCGTCCGGCTCGGCCGTGAACCACACGCCGCGCTCACGCTGGGCAGACTCTTTGCGGGCGATGATGCTTTCGGGGTGCACGTGCTCCCGCAGCCGCCGCAGGCAGGCGCGGAACTCTGACGGCGTGCGGCGCCGGCCCTGCCGCGTCCGCGTGCGCAGCAGGGCCACGGTAGCGAATTTTTCGGCGTGCTCGGCCGGGAGGGAACGGGCCTGGTCGAGAATGATCCGGGCGTGCATCTCGGAGATCTCCCCGGCCTCGACCGCCTCGAGGACTGCCCACTGGGACGTAGCAAGATCCGCGGCATCATTCAGCAAGCGCGCGGCCGTGCCCTCCGTCAGGGCGCAGGCGGTGGACACTTCGGAGACAGCCAAGGCATGGGCCTCGTCCCCACCGAACCGTACCGGCTGCCTCTCGTGCCTCCTCGGGGATTCTTCACCGATTACTTCTTCAACGCGGACCAGGGCCTGATACTTCACGGCCGTGGCCCAGGCAATGAGCCTGTCGGTCGATTCCACAACACTGAGCGCATCGTCGGCACTGAGGAAGGATGCGAGCGGCAGGCTCACGGTGCCAACCAGCGGCGAATCCTCCCGGTCTGTGAAGCTGACGGCCGGAACCCACGCATCGCCTTCCGCTCCGAACACCCGGTTTTCCACGCCTGCCCCCCCTTCCTGGATTCCTGCCCCTCAACCATGCGAGGCCACTCGGCTGCCTGACACTTTCAGGCTAGGGGGAGGGTCTGACATTTAAGGTGCCGGCCGGGCGGTCACCGCGAACATTCATCGCAACGACGTCCTCGGCAACAACGCGGGTGCCTGGCTTGTCTCGGACAACGACGACGTCGATGCGTCGCGCCGCGGGCCGGATTCCACTACCGGGTTTCCCAAGCGTTCCCTAGCCGGGGGTGCCCCAGAGACGGTGCCACCACGACCGCTCGGTGACACGTTTCTGCGCGGCGGCCGCCGCAGCGGCTTTCTCGGCAGCCTCAGCAGCCGCCACCCGGCGCTCGCGCCAGCGTTCCAGCTCGACGCCGACGTCGCGGGTTTTCGTGATAACCGGAGGGCCGCCCTGGAGCTGGCGCCGCGCGTCAATGACCCGGGCATTGAAGTCCTCCACAAGATCGCGCACCTGCTTTTCCGAGTACAACGCGTCAAGCTTTGCATCCAACTCGGCATCCTCGGTGCGGAGCAAAATGGCTTTCGGGCCAAGTCCGCTGAGATGTTCTCGCTGGATGAGGCCTTTGACCCACCAATCGGGATCGTAACGCTCCCCCAGCCCGGGGATCGGCTTGCCTGCGTACTTCAGGTTGTCGAACTTCCCCTGCGCCATGGCGTCGCGAATCAGGTATTCCACCCGCGCGGCGTCGTCCACCTTCTTGCGCTTCCGACGCTCTTCCTCCTCGGCGGCCTCCAAGTCGGCTTCTTCTTCGGCCGTCATGCCGGTTGCGCGGATATTCCGCAGCTCCATGGCTCGCTCCAGCCGGCGCTTGAACACGCTGTTTTCGCCGTTCACGGCCAACCACCGCCTTCGCCTGCGGAAATCCTGGATCTGCGTCCAAGTATTCCGCAAACGGGAGATTGCCGGGATGGCTCCCGCGAACACGGCCTCTGTTCACGCCTAGCGCAGCTCACTAACCTGACTGGTAACGGCTAGTTCAGGAAGAGGTAACCATGGACGAACAGGGCATTCTGCACCACATCCAGTCACTTGTGGAGGAGGAGCGGGAACTCCGGGAGAAGGCAGAGGCGGCCCCGCCGGGTCCTGCGCACGCCCCCGACCGTGCAAGGCTGGAGCGCATCGAACAGGACCTGGATCAGAGCTGGGACCTGCTGCGCCAACGGCGGGCCAAGAGGCAATACGGGGAGAACCCGAACGAGGCCAAACCACGGCCCCCAAAGCAGGTGGAAGGCTACACCGGCTGAAGCGCCCTACAGCGCCGACCAGCCGCCGTCGGAGGCGAGGATGGCGCCGTTGACGTTGGTGCCGTCGTCGCTGAGCAGGAAGGTGATGGACGCAGCCAACTGCGCGGCTGTCGCTGGGTTAGGGACAGTGGCCTGCATGAGTGGGCCGAGGCGTTCGGCGGCCAACTGGGACCCCCACGTTGCCTCGATGTTGGTGATGGTTGGCCCGGGGGCAACGGCGTTGAAGCGAAGCCCCTTCGGCCCGTACATCACGGCCGAGTTCTTGGTAAGGCCGACGACGGCGTGCTTCGACGCCGTGTAGCTGGCGCCGGCGGCGGAGCCGCGCAGCCCGGCCTCGGAGGCGACGTTGACCACGGAGCCGGTGCCTGTCTCCAGCATCAAGGGCACCACGGCGCGCGTCAGGCGCATAAGGGCGGTGACGTTGATCCGGAAGACGCGCTCCCACATGGCGTCGTCCACTTCGTGGATCGGGGCGAAGTTATCCATGATGCCGGCGATGTTGGCGAGGGCGTCCACACGGCCTTCGGCGGCGACGACAACCGCGGCAACGGTCTCCTCCGTGGAGATGTCGCCGGCCACAGGAACCAGGTCCAGGCCGCTGTTTTCCTCCACCAAGGCGTCAAGGCGCTCCTTGCTGATGTCGGCGGCGATGACCCGGCCGCCTTCCTTCGCGACGCGCAGGGCCGTGGCCTGGCCGATGCCCGAGCCCGCCCCTGTGATGATCACCGTTTTTCCGGCAAAACGGCCATTGATGGTGGCTTCCTGCCATGCAGCTTCGTTGCCCATGTTGTTCCTCCCGAACGTGTTGATGGCTTTCCATCCACCTTATGACACTCCGTGTCATTATGTAAGAGTGGATACTGGAAAGATGCCCTCAGACCATACGAAGCCCGCCGTCGCGCGCACCACCGGCCGCCCGGCGACGATTGACCCGGACGCCGTGGCTGGCGTCGCACTCCGGCTTTTTGCCGAGAACGGCTACGAGCGGACGTCAATGGAGGACATCGCACGAGAGGCGGGAATCGGGCGGAAGAGCCTGCACCGCTACTTCCCCAGCAAGGCTGACCTTGTGTGGGGCGGCATGGAACCGGTGGTGAAAGCCTCGGGCCGGGCGCTGGAGGCCGCTCGCACAGCCGAGCAGTCCGACGGCGACACTTCCGACGGCGGCATCCTCGCCGGACTTCGGGCGGCCGCCATCGCCGGGGTTTCGGCGATCCCGGACCTTTCCGTGACGCGCGGGCGCCTGCGCCTGATCGCAGAGCACCCGGAGCTGGCGAGCAGGAGCTACGATGCCCTGGCTCCCCAGCGGGACCGGGCACGGATCTACCTCGTTGCGCAGGGCGTCAGCGAACGCGCGGCAGGCTATTTGTGCGCCGCCTATCTCGGGGCGACCTTCCAGGCGTGGATGCAGTGGGCCACGGGGACGGAGGCGGATCCGGTGCCGTATTTGCTTGAGTCCATGGCCGTGCTGCGGGTTCCGGCCGCTGAACCCGGCGGATAACCTATGCCTGGGAGGGCAAATGACAGTTCGAAGCGCGGGCATTCTGTTGTACCGTCGGAATTCCGCGGCGGAATTGGAATTCTGGATAGCCCACATGGGCGGACCTTTCTGGGCGCACAAGGATGCACGCGCCTGGTCCATTCCCAAAGGCGAATACCTCGAAGACGAGGATCCCCTGGTAGCCGCCAAGCGTGAATTCGCCGAGGAGATGGGCGTTGCTGCTCCCGCCGTCGACTATCAGCAGCTGGGCATTTTCCGGCAACCGTCGGGCAAACTCGTGGCGGCTTTCACAGCGGAATCGGACTTCGACCCGGAGAGAATCGTGAGCAACACCTTCGATCTCGAATGGCCGCGCGGATCAGGCGTCATCCGAAGCTATCCGGAGATCGACGACGCCATCTGGGCCACGGAGACCGTAGCCCGCGCCAAATTGGTAGGCGGGCAGGTGCCGATCCTCGACGCGTTGATCCGGCACCTTGGGCCACACTAGCTCTGGACGAGCGACTCGATGGGCCGCGGGGAAAGTATGGGATCCGCGTGACGGTGGACGACCTTCCACTCGCCGTCTTCCCGGCGGAAAATCGTCGTCACTCGAAGGGGTATCGGGGATACCTCATCAGATCCGCCGACCTTGGCCCGCGCCCATTCAATTTCGACGATGTACGCAAGCTCCGTCCCGGCGTTCCCGGAGATTCGCTCGAATCTGATGGGCTCGCCCTCCCTCAGCTGGGAAGACGCCCGATCCATCGTCGCCTCGACCGCGCTCGAGCCCCGCGCAGGCGGGCCGAGCGGGTTAGCGAGCGTGACGTCGTCGCGCTTTGAGAACAGCTTCTTCTGCTGCTCCGGGTCTCCCTTGACGAACGCATCGAGCGCTCGATGGTACTTCTCCACCATCAGTTCGAGATCGGATTCCGGCATTGGTTCCTCCAGCCTCGCTTTACGCTGGCGCGGCGCGCCAAGGCCCCGTATTCGGCCATGGTGGCACCACTCACCAGGGATGTCCATACAACGAATCTCGCGGAACAAGACCGGTCAGGAATGGAGAAGCGCTGCTTTCGGGCCGCGCCTAGAATGGCGGTCATGGACAACACCGTCCACGCCAGCTTCGTCCCCTAATGACTTCAGGAGTGATCATGAGCGACTCTTCCAACGAGGGAATCAAGACCGTGCTGCATCCCGTGACCGACCTCGCCGCGGCGAAGGCGGTGTACACCGCTTTGCTCGGGACAGCGCCGCAGGCCGACGGGCCGTATTACGTCGGCTTCGATGTCGCGGGCCAGCACATCGGGCTCGTTCCGGGAGGCGGCCCGCAGGCCATGACCTCACCCGTCGCCTACTGGCACGTTTCGGACATCGAAGCAAAGCTGGCCGAGGTGACTGCCGCTGGCGCCACCCTGAAGGAAGCAGCCCGCGACGTCGGCGGCGGCCGTCTGGTGGCCACCGTGACCGACCCGGACGGCAACGTCCTCGGACTGCTTCAGGATCCTCAGTAGCCAACCAGACTTGCCGACCAAGACCGAAGACGGACCCGCGTACCAGATGGAGACACGATGAGCACGGCCACGAGCACGGACACGCAGTCGCCAGAGCTGCATACCGCCGACACCCACGATCTGATTCGCGTGCAGGGAGCGCGGGAGAACAACCTCAAGGACATCAGCATCGAGCTGCCCAAGCGCCGGCTGACGGTGTTCACGGGCGTCTCCGGTTCGGGCAAGAGTTCCCTGGTGTTCGCCACGATCGCGGCGGAGTCGCAGCGCATGATCAACGAGACGTACAGCACCTTCGTGCAAGGGTTCATGCCGACCATGGCGCGGCCGGATGTGGACCTGCTCGAAGGACTCACGACGGCGATCATCGTCGACCAGGAGCGGATGGGCGCGAACACCCGTTCAACGGTCGGTACCGCCACTGATGCGAACACCATGCTGCGCATGCTCTTCAGCCGGCTTGGCCAACCGCACATCGGATCGCCCCAGGCGTTCTCGTTCAACGTCGCCTCGGTTTCCGGCGCGGGAGCGGTCACTTTCGAGCGCGGTGGCACGACGACGAAGGAGCGGCGGAGTTTCAGCATCACCGGCGGCATGTGTCCGCGCTGCGAAGGGCGGGGCTCGGTCACCGACTTCGACCTCACCGCGCTGTACGACGCCAGCAAGTCGCTTGCCGAGGGCGCGCTCACCATACCCGGCTACAGCATGGACGGCTGGTACGGCCGCATCTTCGGCGGCTCGGGATTCTTCGACATGGACAAGCCGATCGGCAAGTACACGAAGAAGGAACTCCACGACCTGCTCCACAAGGAGCCCACCAAGATCAAGGTCGAGGGAATCAACCTGACGTACGAGGGCCTGATCCCGAAGATCCAGAAGTCCATGCTTTCCAAGGACCCGGAGGGAATGCAGCCGCACATCCGTGCCTTCGTGGAGCGGGCCATCACCTTCACCACCTGTCCCGAGTGCGACGGCACCCGGCTCACCGAGGCGGCCCGCTCGTCCAAGATCAAGGGAATCAGCATCGCCGACGCGTGCTCGATGCAGATCAGCGACCTCGCTGAATGGGTGCGCGGTCTCGACGAACCGTCGGTGGCACCGCTCCTCAAAGGGCTGCGGCACCTCCTCGACTCGTTCGCTGAGATCGGACTCGGCTATCTCTCCCTCGACCGGCCGGCAGGTACGCTCTCCGGCGGCGAGGCGCAGCGCACCAAGATGATCCGGCACTTGGGCTCCTCGCTGACCGACGTCACCTACGTCTTCGACGAGCCCACGATCGGCTTGCACCCGCACGACATCCAGCGCATGAACAAGCTGTTGCTGCAACTGCGGGACAAGGGCAACACCGTGCTCGTCGTGGAGCACAAGCCGGAAGCGATCGCGATCGCCGACCACGTCGTCGACCTCGGTCCCGGCGCGGGCACCGCCGGTGGCGAAGTGGTCTTTGAAGGCACCCTCGAAGGGCTGCGTTCCAGCGGCACCCTCACGGGGCGTCACCTCGAGGATCGCTCAACCCTCAAGAAGACGGTGCGGACATCCGCCGGCGCACTGGAAATCCGTGGCGCGAGCGAGAACAACCTGCGCGACGTCGACATCGACATTCCGCTCGGGGTCCTGGTTGTGGTCACGGGCGTCGCCGGTTCAGGGAAGAGCTCGTTGATCCATGGCTCGCTGTCCAAGCGGGACGGCGTCGTTTCGATTGACCAAGGGGCCATCAAAGGCTCGCGGCGGAGCAACCCCGCGACCTACACCGGGCTGCTCGAGCCCATCCGCAAGGCGTTCGCGAAGGCCAATGGCGTGAAGCCGGCGCTGTTCAGCGCGAACTCCGAGGGAGCGTGCCCCACCTGCAACGGCGCGGGCGTCATCTACACCGACCTCGGGTTCATGGACACCGTCGCCACTCCGTGCGAGGAATGCGAGGGCAAGAGGTTCCAGGCAGCGGTGCTCGAGTACCGCCTCGGTGGCCGGAACATCGCGGAGGTGTTGGCGATGTCGGTGAAAGAGGCCGAGGAGTTCTTCTCCGCGGGTGAATCCAGGATCCCCGCAGCCCACGCGATCCTGCAGAGGCTGGCCGACGTCGGACTCGGATACCTCAGCCTCGGCCAGCCGCTCACCACCCTTTCCGGCGGCGAGCGGCAGCGGATCAAGCTGGCCACCCACATGGGCGAAAAGGGCGGCGTGCTCATTCTCGACGAGCCCACCTCGGGCTTGCACCTCGCCGACGTCGAACAGCTGCTCGGTTTGCTCGACCGGCTCGTGGACTCCGGGAAGTCTGTCATCGTCATCGAGCACCACCAGGCGGTCATGGCGCATGCCGACTGGATCATCGACCTCGGCCCGGGCGCCGGTCACGACGGCGGACAGATCGTTTTCGAGGGCACTCCCGCCAATCTCGTCGCAGCCCGCTCCACCCTCACCGGCGAGCATTTGGCGGCTTACGTGGGAGGGTGACTAGCGGGACGGCTCTTAGTCTTTGGCGGCGCCCGGTGAGTGGATGAAGAGGCTGGCGAGCGCGGTGAGGAGGAGAAGCGACGCCGCGATGATGAAGCTGGTCTGCATCCCGTGGACGAAGTTGCCGCGGTCGGCGATGAGGGCGCCGAAGACGGCGATGGCTACGGCGCCGCCCACTTGGCGGAAGGTGTTGAAGACTGCGCTTGCCGTGCCCGCCTTTTCGCTCGGCACGCTCGCGAGCACGACGGCGGTAACCTGCGGCATCGCGATCGATCCGCCGGAACCCGTGAAAATCAGGAAAGTACCGACGAGCAGCGGCGATCCCAGCGGCGCTGTGAGAAGCATGGCGGTGAGGCCCACCACCATGGACGTCAATCCGACGACCACCGGCACCCGCGTCCCGAAGCGGTTCGAGAGGGTTCCGCTGACGATGTTGCCGACGATACTGAACGCCGCCGACGGAAGGAACGTGAAACCGGCCTGAAGTGGTGTTAGCCCGAGGTGCTGTTGGAGGAAGAGACTGACGACAAAGACCGTGCCGAAGTGGCCCACCATGAACGCGAACCCCACCGAGAGCGAGATTCTCATGCCAGTGGAGCGAAACAGTTCAAGCGGCATCATCGGGTGCCGGCCGCGCGCCTGGATCAAGAGGAAAGCCGCGAGGCTTACGGCTGCCAGTATCAGGCTTCCGCTGACGGGCGCCGTGCCGAAGCCTTCGGTTCCTCCCGTAATGAGGCCGTACATCAAGGCGGTCAGGGCAACGATCGCCGCGGCCTGGCCGGCCCAGTCGAATGGGGTTGGCCGTCGCGGGGACGTGGCAACGGAAGCCAGGAGCACCAGCATCGCGATGCAGACGGGAAGGTTGATGCCAAAGACGAGCCGCCAGTCCAGCGTCGTGAGAAGGCCACCGACAAGTGGGCCCACAGCTCCGGCCACGGCCCCGCCGACCGCCCAGATCCCGAGGGCATGTGCGCGGCGGCGGGGATCGGGAAACGCTTGCCGGATCAGCGCCATCGACGCCGGCAGCATGATCGATGCCGCACCTCCTTGGAGGAAACGGGCGGCAATGAGGACCCCCGACGTTGGCGCTAGTGCGCACGCGACCGACGCCACAAGGAACAGTGCGATGCCCCACCCGAGCGCCCTTTTCGCGCCGATCCGATCGGACAAGTTCCCCGCGAACAGCAGCAACGCGGCGAACATCAGCGTGTAGCCGTCGATCACCCATTGGAGGCTGGCAGTTCCGCCCCCGAGTTCCTTGCCGATGCTGGTGAGCGCGACATTGACGATCAGGATGTCGAGGGTGATGAGGAAGAACCCCAGCGACGCAATCATGAGCGTGAGCCGTGCCCGTGGCGCATCGGCCGTGGCCGAGGGAGGAACCGGAGCCGGCAAAGTGGTTTCGGGGCGAGTCATGGATTAAGGAAACAGCCCCTGGAGAAGATGAGGGAGTCTCTGTCGTGAGGGGTACTGGCAGTGACCCTCAACGGAAATGTGGCGAGCGCCGTCGGCGCCACCCGACGATGTGCTACCCGGCAAGTCCAAGGAACACTAGCAAAGCTCTTTCAATCTCTACGAGCTGTGCGGATGTCAAACGGCCGATACGGCTTTGCACGTTGGAACGCCGGACCGTCGTCAACTTGTCGATCATCACGCGGCTTTCCTGCCGCAAGCCGGACAGCTCTGAAGCTGAGACACTGACCCGAAGGAGAGGTGCGTCGATGAGGGTTGTTGTCAGAGGAAGAACCGTGACGGAATCGGTGACATCGAATCGGTCATCCTGGATCACAAGCGCCGGCCGTGGCTTGGAGGCGTAGACGCCGCCGGCCACAGTCCAAAGTTCTCCACGGTTCACTCGCCGTCCCAGGGCGCTGACACGGCCTCGATGAACTCTTGGTCATCGGAGTGGCGGTCACTGACCCGATCTCGAACTGCCATGGTATCAATGTTACATGTAACGTCACTCTGGCGACAGGTTCAGAGACGCCCTCACTCGAAGTGCCGCCACCGTGAAAGTCAGGCGCCGCCGTCGGGCGCTTAAGCGACCAGCTCCGCGGCAGCGCTGTCCATGTGCTCGAGGATGGTCTTGCGGGCCAGGGATACGTCCCCGGTCTCGATGGCGGCCACGATGTCGTGGTGACGCTCGACGCTCATGTTCTTGACGCCCTTTTCCAATCCGGCGAACATGATGGACATCCGGATGGATCCCTCCAGCGATTCCCAGGAATGGAGCAGGGTCTCGTTGCCGGTGAGGCGGCACATCGTGCGGTGGAATTCCAGATCGGACTCGATCCGTTCTTCAAGGCTTCCCTTGGTCGCGGCGGCCATGGCGTCGATGGCGGCACGCAGCGAGGTGATCACCTGTTGGCGGTCCGCCAACTCGCAGAGCGTGCGCGCGGCGAGGGACTCCAGGGCTGCCCGCACTGAGTAGATATCGCGGATTTCCTTGGCATCCAAGTGGCGGACGGAGAGCCGGCCGCGGGGTCCTGCAGACAGCAGGCCCTCCTGCTCGAGTTGCCGCAGGGCTTCCCGGAGCGTCCCGCGGCTGATCTGGAGCATGTCCGAGAGCTCGGTCTCTACGAGATGCCGTCCTGGCGCCAGCTCGCCGCTCGTAATGGCGGTGCGCAGGGCGGAGAGCGCCTGCTCGCGGAGGCTCTTCTTTTCCAGTCCCAGAAGGGGTGCTGTTGCTCCGGCCATCATGTCCGTCCTCAATGTCAGTGGTCGACTGTTTACAGTCGGTGTGTTAACTGTTGATCTTACGGCAGGAGCGCGGAACCGGCTCATGCCTGTTCCGCGCTCCCGCCTCTTTGAAGAACCGGGTCAGCCCAGTTCCGCGAGGACCTTTGCCACGATCCGCTGCACCGACAGTCCGTAGCGTTCGTGCAGGGTCGGCAGCGCACCGGCGTCGAGGAACTCGTCCGGCAGGGCAACGGGAACCACGCGCTTGCCCAGCCCGGCTGTGACCACTGCCGAGGCCACGGTTTCGAACAAGCCGCCCACCACGCTGTGGTTCTCCAGCGTGACGGCCAGGCGGTCGGTGTCCAGTTCCGCCAGGACGGTGGCGGCGTCGAACGGTTTGATGGTGGGCGCGTGCACGACGGCGACATCCACCTTGTGCGCGGCGAGCGCCTCTGCTGCCTGCAGCGCGCGCATGGTCATCAACCCGCTGGAGACAAACACGACGTCGTTGCCACCACGAAGCACCTTCGCCTTGCCGAGTTCGAAGGTGTAGTCATACTCGTCCAGCACAGTGGGGACGTTGCCGCGAAGAAGGCGCAGGTACGTAGGTCCGTCGCTGGCGGCCAGCTGCGGCACCGCCTGTTCGATGTCCACGGAGTCGCACGGATCGACGATGGTCAGGTTCGGCATTCCGCGGAAGATCGCCATGTCCTCCGTGGCCTGGTGGCTGGGGCCGTAGCCCGTGGTCAGGCCCGGGAGGCCGCCCACGATGTTCACGTTCAGGTTCGGTTCGGCGATGTCGAGGCAGAGGAAATCGTAGGCCCGGCGCGCGGCGAACACGGAATAGGTTGAGGCAAACGGAATCAAACCTGTCTCGGCCAAGCCTGCCGCCGCACCGAAGAGCAACTGCTCGGCCATGCCCATCTGGAAAAACCGCTCCGGGAACGCCTTCGCGAAGATATGCATGTCCGTGTATTTGCCCAGGTCGGCGGTGAGTCCGACGATTCGCGAGTCAGCCTCGGCGGCCTTCACCAACGCATGGCCGAAAGGCGCCGACGAAGTCTTCTGGCCCGGGTCCGCGAAGGACGCGATCATGGCCGACGTTTTCAGCCTGGGTGCTGCGCCTTTCAAAGCGGTGACGGTGCTCATCGGCCGGCCCTCCCGTTGGATCCTGCGGTCAGTTGCTCGCGGCAGAGCTGCCATTCGTGTTCTTCGATGCGCATGAAGTGCGCCTTTTCACGTTCTTCGAGCAGCGGCACTCCGCGCCCCACCTTCGTGTCGCACAAGATGACGGAAGGACGTCCGACGGCGGCGGCCTGGGCGGCTGCGTTGTCGAACGCCGCCAGCAACGCACCGACGTCGTTCCCGTCCACCCGCTGCGTGTACCAGCCGAAAGCTTCCCACTTCTCCGTCACGGGTTCGGTCCGGAGGACCGTGTCGGTCTTACCGTCCGCCTGCAGGGCGTTGATGTCCACCATGGCAGTGAGGTTCCCCAACTGATGGTGGTGCGCGCCCATGGCGGCTTCCCACGTGGATCCTTCGTCGAGTTCTCCGTCGGAGAGGAAGTTGTACACCCTCGCACTGGAGCCCTCTCCCGATGGAGCGCGATGCCGGAGGCCAAGGGCAATTCCTACAGCGATGGAGAGCCCGTGGCCAAGCGACCCTCCGGAGATTTCCATGCCGGGCGTGTACGTCGACATCCCGGACATGGGCAGGCGGGAATCGTCCGAGCCGTAGCTTTCGAGTTCCTCCACGGGAATGATCCCAGCCTCGGCCAGCGCTGCGTAGTGGCCGATTGCATAGTGGCCCGTGGAAAGCAGGAAGCGGTCCCGGCCCTCCCACTCGGGGTCATTGGCGCGGTAGCGGAGCTGGTCCGCATAGACGGCGGCGAGCATGTCCGCCGCTCCTAGCGCCTGGCCAACGTAGCCCTGGCCCTGGACTTCGCCCATGTTGAGGGCGTGGTGCCTGATCCGATTGGCGGCTGCAGCTACGCGTTCAATGCGTTCCGTCACGGTCTTTCCGACCCGTCCTGCCGTATTTTGTTCCTGCGCCACAGTCATTAGACATTCACCGACTGGGGAGTGCTTTTGGTGGCCTCATCGGCCAACTGGCGCTCCCGCTTGCCCCAGGTTTCACGGGTAGCCAAAGCCGCCCAGAGGCCGATGGCCGCGTACAGGCCGAAGAGCAATGCCGGGCCCATCCATCCCATGGCGACGAAGAGCAGCGTGGTGATGAAGGGTGTAAAGCCGGAGACCATTGCCGAGATCTGGTAGGCCAGCGAAGCGCCGGAGGCGCGGGTCTTGGCCTGGAACAGCTCGGGGAACCAGGCGCCCTGGGCGCCGGCAAGGGAGTTCTGGCAGACGCCGTAGGAGACGGCGATCGTGGCAATGATGAAGATGAACAAGCCGGTGTTGACCAGCAGGAACATCGGGATGGCAAACAGCACGGCGAAGGCGCAGGACCAGATGTAGACGGGACGCCGTCCGATCCTGTCCGTGAGCCGCGCCCAGGCCTGGGTTGCGAAGATGCCGATGGCGGAAGCGATGCAGAGGGCCACCAGGGTTTGGGTCTTATCTGCCAAGTGCTGGCTGTTCAGGTAGGAAATCATGTACGTGATGGAGACGGCGTAGCCTGCGGTCTCGGCGATACGGAGGCCGATGCCCTTGACGATGTTGCGCCAATCGGTCTTCAGGACCTCCACGATGGGCGACTTCACGATGGCCCCGCTGTCCTTGACCTCGTCGAAGACGGGAGATTCGGGGACCTTGGAGCGGATGATCAGGCCTACGACGACCAAGACGATGCTGGCGAGGAACGGGATGCGCCAGGCGAGTTCGCCGCCGAGCTGGACGCTGACAAGGAAAACCAGGTTGGCCAGCAGCAGGCCCACGGGGAATCCGGCCTGGACGATGCCCGTGTACTTCCCCTTCTTCTTCCATGGAGCGTGCTCATAGCTCATCAGGATGGCGCCACCCCGTTCGGCTCCGAAGGCCAGGCCCTGGACGATGCGGACGAACACCAGCAGCGCCGGAGCCAACAGGCCCACCTGGGTGTAGGTGGGAAGAAGGCCGATCAGGAAGGTGGCCACGCCCATCAGGATGAGGGAAGCGACGAGGACGGGCTTGCGTCCCAGCTTGTCGCCGAGGTGGCCGCCGATGATGCCGCCGATGGGACGGGCCGCGAAGCCGACGCCGAGGGTCGCGAAAGCGGCGAGGGTGCCGGTTACGGGATCACCCGTGGGGAAGAACGCCGTTCCGAAGTACAGGGCAGCCGCGGTGCCGAAGCCGATGAAGTCATAAGTTTCGATGACCGCGCCGACGCCGGAGCCGATGGCGACGCGTCTGGCGTCCTTGGTTCCATGGACCGGACCGCGCATGCTCAGAGCTTCTTTGCTCATTGGTGAATCCCTTTCGAAGAGCGACTGAGGCTAGGCGCTTCAGCACTGTCGACTGTTAACACATGATACGCCAGTGTGACCTGCATCATCCGTTTCTGTCAACAGTCAACTTCAAGGGTTGACTGTTAACAGTTAACCTAGCTACTGTGGTTCCCATCACTACTGCCTTCGGGCACGACTGGAGGAAACGAAGATGTTCAACTCCCGACTCGGTTGCTCGTCCATCAGCTTCCGGCACCAGGATCTGCCCACCGCCCTGCGCACCATCGGCGGTTTGGGCTTTGAGGAGATCGACCTCGGCGCGCTGCCGGGTGTCTGCGATCACGTTCCCTATGAGCTTGATTCCGACGCCGTCGCGGCCGTGACCGCGGAGGTCGCCGCCTCAGGGTTGCGGGTCCGTTCGGTCAACGGCGACATAGGAGACCTCAACGCAGTGCTCGACGCCGGCCAGCGCGCCGCCCGCGAAAGTCACCTTGACGCACTCCTCACCCTCACGGCCAACACCGGAGCGAAGGCCTTGGTCCTCCCGTGCGGAACGTTGTCCCGCGATCCGGTCCGCGGCCTCGACGAGGACCTGGACACCATCGCAGCCCAACTCATCGGCGCCGGACAGCGCGCGGCGGAGTTCGGCGTCGAACTCTGGACCGAATCCCTGCATTTCCTCCGGTTCTGCTGGAGCCTGGAGCGCGCCGAACAGCTAGCGGCGCGGCTGGCGGGCTCCGGCGTCGGGATTGTCATGGACTTCAGCCACATCGTCGCCGCGGGCGAAGAACCGCTGCAATACATCGAACGCCATCGCGGCCGGATAGCACATGTCCACTTGCGGGACGCGGTTCCGGGCAACATCAACCTCAGCATCGGAAACGGCCAGGCGGACTTCGCCGCCGGACTCAGCTCGCTCGCAGCCACCGGCTACAGCGGCCATTTCTCGCTCGAGCTCGAAACCCGCGACGTCACCCACGACGAACGACCGGCGGCGGCCGCCAAAGCCGCCAGCTTCATCACAGACCTCATCTGACTTTCACAACAACAAACCCAAGGAGCATCATGACCACCACCATCCAGCGCACCGCCGTCCTCACCGGGGCAACCTCGGACCGGGGCATCGGCATCACCACCGCACGCCGCTACGCCAACGCCGGCTGGGCCGTGGTGATCCTGGACCTCGACGGCGAGAAGTCCGCCAAGGTCGCAGCGGAAATCGGCAACCAGTTCAACGTCCCCGCGTTCGGCTACGAGATCGACGTCGCCAACGAAGCTTCCGTCAACGCGGCCTACAAAGCAGTCGCCGCCGAGATCAGCGCAGGCAACCTCCCCGCCGTCGGCGCCCTCGCCAACATCGCGGGCATCACCTCGCCCGTGCCGTTCCTCGAAACCACGCTGGAACTGTGGCACAAGGTCATGGACGTGAACGCCACCGGCACATACCTGGTGACCAAGGCCTTCCTGCCGGACATGATCGCCAACGGCTGGGGCCGCATCGTGAACATGTCTTCGGTCTCCGCCCAGCGTGGCGGCGGCGTGTTCGGCAAGGTCCCCTACTCCGCCGCGAAGGCCGCCATCCTGGGCTTCACCAAGGCGCTGGCGCGCGAAATCGGCGCCACCGGCGTCACCGTGAACGCCATTACTCCGGGCGCCGTTGACACCAACATCCGCGTCGGCAGCACCGATGAGCAGGAAGCCGCCATCAACGCCGGCATCCCCCTGGGCCGCAACGCCACCACGGAGGAAGTCGCCGCCGTCATCACGTTCCTCTCTTCCGAGGAATCCGCCTACCTCACAGGAACCACCATCGACATCAACGGTGGAAGCCACATCCACTAGCAACCCCCGCATCCGTAGCCGAAAGAGCCCACGATGACCAAAATCTTCAACGATCCCGCCGATTTCGCAGACGAAGCCCTCGCCGGCTTCTGCGACCTCCACTCCGGCCTGGTGCGCCAGGTTCCCGGCGGCGCAGTTCGCCGCCGTCGTCCCGAGCAGCCCAAGGTGGCCGTCCTGGCCGGCGGCGGATCCGGCCACTACCCGGCATTCGCCGGACTCATCGGTGCTGGACTGGCCGACGGCGCCGTCGTGGGCAACATCTTCACCTCGCCGTCCGCCCAACAGGCCTACTCCGTGGCCAAGGCTGCAGATTCCGGCGCCGGCGTGGTGTTCACCTACGGCAACTACGCCGGAGACGTCCTGAACTTCGGCATGGCCAGCGAGCGCTTGGCTGCGGAAGGCATCGCCGTCGAAAACGTGCTGGTGACGGACGACATCGCGAGCGCGCCGCCGTCGGAATCGGCCAAGCGCCGCGGCATCGCGGGCGACTTCACGGTCTTCAAGATCATGGGCGCCGCCGCCGAAGCGGGAGCCGGACTGGCCGACGTCGTGCGCCTGGGCCGGAAAGCCAATAACCTGACCCGTACCATCGGCAGCGCATTCCACGGCTGCACCTTCCCCGGCGCCGACACGCCGCTGTTCACGCTCAAGGACAAGCAGATGGGACTTGGCCTGGGCATCCACGGCGAGCCCGGATTGTTCGACACCGACCTTCCGTCGGCCAAGGAACTCGGCCAGGAACTCGTCGCTCGGCTACTGGCAGAAACCCCGCACGGAGCGGGAAACCGCCTTGCCGTCATCCTCAACGGACTCGGCTCCACCAAGCACGAGGAACTCTTCGTCCTGTGGCTGACGGTGGCCCCGTTGCTGCGCGCCGCCGGGTACACCTTGGTCATGCCGGAGGTGGGCGAACTGGTGACGAGCCTGGACATGTCCGGCGTTTCCCTCACCATCACGTGGCTGGACGATGAACTCGAGCCGCTCTGGACGGCACCCGCCGAAACACCCGCTTACCGGCGCGGCAACGCCACCCTTGCTGGCGGTTTGCTTTCGGAGGAGGCGTACGACGGCGGCGCTGAGGCTATCGCTTTCGCGGCCACCCCGGACTCGCGCAACTACGCCGCGAGCTGCGCGGACGCGCTCGAGGCGGCGCGGAAAGCACTGCACGACGCCGAATCGCGCCTCGGCGACATGGACGCGGTAGCGGGCGACGGCGACCACGGCCGCGGAATGGTACGCGGAATTGACGCCGCAACCGCGGCAGCGGTTGCGGCGTTGGCCGGTGGCGCGGGAGCCGGCGATATGTTGGGTGCCGCAGGCGATGCCTGGGCGGACAAAGCGGGGGGAACCTCGGGCGTTCTGTGGGGCGCAGGCCTCCGCGCCTTCGGCGAATCCCTTGGCAACGACGAGGCGCCGGAACCGGCTGGACTCGCCGCAGCCGTGACAGCGTTCGCCGCGCGGATCACCGACCTGGGCAAGGCCGAGATAGGCGACAAGACCATGGTGGATGCCCTGCTCCCCTTCGCCGAAACCTTCAGCGAGCGCGTCTCCGAGGGTGTCCTTCCGGAGCGTGCCTGGGCTGAAGCTGCCTCGGCGGCCACCTCGGCTGCGCAAGCTACGGCCGCGCTCCGTCCCCTCAAAGGACGGGCCCGGCCGCTCGCCGAGAAAAGCCTGGGCACAGCAGACCCCGGAGCCACGTCACTGGCGATGATCTTCACCGTCATGGGCCCGCATGTTGTGAGTGCCGGGAAGGTCACGGCATGACCACGAAACGTTTCCGACTCATCCTGGGCGCCGACGAAGCAGGCGTGGACTACAAAGACCGGATCATGGCGGACCTGCGGGACGATCCGCGGATCATCGAAATCATCGACATTGGCGTCAACCGGGGCGACTCCTTGGAAGACTTCACCACTCCCTACCCGTACGTCGGGATCAAGGCGGGAGAACTCATCCGGGACGGCCATGCAGACCGGGCCATCCTGTTCTGCGGCACCGGAATCGGCGTGGCCATCGCGGCGAACAAAGTGGACGGAATCCGCGCCACCACAGCCCACGATTCCTTCTCCGTCGAGCGATCCATCCTGTCCAACGATTGCCAGGTGCTCACGATGGGCCAGCGCGTAGTCGGGGTGGAACTGGCCAGCAGGCTGGCACGGGAATGGCTCGGCTATGCCTTCGACCCGGCCTCGGCGTCGGCCGACAAAGTGAAGGTGCTCACGGACTTCGAGGGCTGCTGATTCCCGTCCCCGCGTTCCCAACTGACTCGCAGTCGTTGTCGTTATGAGCCCTCATAACGACAACAACTGCGAGTCAGTTGGGTTATACCGGCCGCCAGTGTCGTGTGAGCGATCGCCAGTGCCGTCGACTGCCTGCAAACGACGCGCAAATACCCATCAATTTCTCGTTTGCCCTTGACAAGAGTTCTCTGAACCGGTTCAGTAGAGATAACAAAACCGGTTCAGTGACCCCAATCACCAAGTGGCAATGAGGCAAACATGACAGTGACCATCAACGACGTTGCGCAGGCAGCCGGCGTGAGCAAGGGTGCCGTCTCGTACGCGTTGAACGGGCAGCCCGGCGTCAGTGATGACACCCGGGAGCGCATTCTCAGGGTAGCCAGGGAACTGGGGTGGAAGCCGAATCTTCGCGCCAAGAGCCTGTCGTCCGCCAAAGCCTTCGCCGTGGGGCTCGTGGTGGCAAGGGATCCCAGGCTTTTGGGAACGGACCCCTTCTTCCCCGCGTTCATCGCCGGGATCGAGACCACCCTCGTTGAGCACGAATACGCGCTGGTCCTCACGGTCGCCGCCAGCGCCGAAGCTGAGGAACTGGGCTATCGGAAGCTGGCTGCCGACAGCCGCGTGGACGGCGTCATCCTTACGGACATGAGGGTTGACGACTCCCGGATCGCTTTGTTGACGAGCCTGAAGATTCCGGCCGTCACCCTCAACCGGCCTGAAACCCCCTCGCCGTTCCCTGCCGTCTGCATGGACGATACGGAAGGCATAGCGGCCGCCGTCGAGCACCTCGTTTCCCTGGGACACACCAGAATCGGGCACGTGGGCGGACCGCAGAGTTACATCCACGGCCGAAGCCGGCGGTTGGCTTGGCAAAACGCCATGTCGAAAGCCGGGCTCGAAGCCGGTTCCTTCATTGAAGCCGACTTCACCGCAGCCGGCGGATTGGCTGCTACCGCGGAGCTGCTTCGCTCGCCCAAGCGACCCACTGCGATCATCTACGCGAACGATCTGATGGCCACTGCCGGACAGTCCTACGCCCAGTCCCTCGGACTCGATGTTCCCGACGATCTATCCATCACGGGCTACGACGACACCGAGCTCGCCACATATCTCAACCCTCCGTTGACCACTGTTCCCGCCGATCCACTGCTCTGGGGGCGGGTTGCCGCCCAGCAGTTGCTGAGCCTTCTCGGCGGAGCCCCGGCTGAAGACGTCTATCTGCCATCGCCAAAACTGGTAGTCCGTGCATCCACCGGGCCGGCCCCCAGCATGCCGAAAAACTAGCCGCCTCAGACGTCCAGCCTGACTATTACCGATTTACCCGCAATTGGGTGGGGCTATTTGCCATTCCCGCTTGAAGGCAATGCCGCCACCGCATTTTCAGTTTTTACCCGCAAAAGGAGTTGCAATGAAGCACGGAAAAATCAGTTCGAGAGTCCTCTCCCTTACCGCTATTGCCGTTATCGGAGCCGGCCTGGCAGCATGCGGTGGAGGAGCCTCCAGCAGCACAGCTTCTGGAGCGAACTCCGCCACCACGGCCAAGGGTCCCATCAAGATCTGGTACTCCAACAACGAGTTCGAGGTGAAGTGGGGCAAGGACATGGTGGCTTCATGGAACGCTGCCCACCCTGACCAGCAAGTCGATGCGCAGGAAATCCCCGCAGGCAAGAGCTCCGAAGAGGTCATCGGGGCAGCAATCACCGCCGGCAACGCTCCCTGCCTGGTCTTCAACACTGCCCCGGTAGCTGTTCCGCAGTTCCAGAAGCAGGGTGGCCTGGTCCCGCTGGACTCTTTCCCGGACGGCGCCCAGTACATCAAGGACCGTACCGGCGACCTAGCCAATCAGTACAAGTCCTCCGACGGCAAGACGTACCAGCTTCCGTGGAAGTCCAACCCGGTGGTCCTCTTCTACAACAAGGACGTCTTCGCGAAGGCCGGCCTGGACCCGGAAAAGCCCAAGCTTGCCACGCAGTCCGAGTTCCTGGACACTGCCCGCACCCTCGTGAAGTCCGGCGCAGTCGCGAACGCCGTGTGGCCTTCGCCCACGAGCGATTTCTACCAGCCCTGGTTCGACTTCTACCCGTTCTATGCCGCCAATTCGGGTGGCACCACGCTGCTCAAGGATGGCAAGTCCACCTTTGACAGCGATCAAGGCAAGCAGGTCGCCACCATGTTCCAGACGCTCTACAAGGAGAACCTGGCATCCAAGGAAGCGTACAAGGGTGACTCCTTCGCTGATGGCAAGGCCGGCATGTCCCTCGCCGGCCCCTGGGCAGTCGCGGCTTACAAGGGCAAGGTGAACTGGGGCACGGTCCCGGTCCCGGGTACTCAAGCCCAGACCGACGGCTCCACCTTCTCCGACGCCAAGAACATCGCCATGTACTCCTCGTGCAAGAACCAAGGCACCGCGTGGGAGGTCATGAAGTTCGCCACCAGCAAGGAACAAGACGGCAAGCTCCTCTCCGGAACCGGCCAGATGCCGATGCGCAAGGACTTGGCCACCACCTACGCGGACTACTTCAACCAGAACCCGGCCTACAAGACCTTCGCCGACGAAGCCGCGCGGACCGTGGAAGTCCCCAACGTCTCCAACTCAGTCCAGATCTGGCAGACCTTCCGTGACGCCTGGAGCAAGTCCGTGATCTTCGGCAACCAGAGCATCGACGACGCCTTCAAGGGTGCATCTGACAAGATCAACCAACTGGCAGCCCAGAAGTAGCAGGCGAATCCCCATGTCACTTCGCTCAGCTGGGGGTCCCGCCACGGGAGACACTGCCGGGCGGACCGTGGACCAGCGGCAGGCGCCCAGGAAACGCAAGAACTTCCTGGGCCGCCAGCCATTGGGACTGCTGTTCAGCGCCCCCTATGTCATCTTCGTCCTTGCGGTGCTGGCCTATCCGCTTGGGTACGCCGTCTACATTTCCTTCCACCAATTCTTCTTCACTGCTCCGGGCGTCCAGGTTGACCGTCCCTTCGTGGGGTTGGACAACTACATCAGCGTCCTGTCCGATCCCGAAGTACAACGGTCCTTCGCCAATATCGGCGTGTTCCTGATCATCAACGTGCCGCTGACCGTGGGCCTGTCCCTGGTCCTGGCCAACGCCTTGAACCGCGTCACCCGGCTCAAGACCTTCTTCCGGGTCAGCTACTACGTCCCATACGTCACGGCGAGCGTCGCCGTCGTCGGGGTCTGGCTGTTCCTATTCCAGCAGGACGGGCTGGTCAACGCCATTCTGGGGCCGCTGGCCCCGAACCCCTCGTGGTTGACGAACTCCTGGCTGGCAATGCCGACCGTCGCTTTGTACGTGACGTGGAAGCAATTGGGGTTCTTCATCCTGCTCTACCTGGCCGCCCTTCAAAACATCCCGGACGAGCTCTACGAGTCGGCCTCGGTGGACGGCGGGAACAAATGGGTCCAGTTCTGGAACATCACCGTTCCGGGAGTGCGCTCGGCCAGCGTATTGGTGACGCTGCTCGCCACCATCACAGGAGCGAACCTGTTCACTGAGCCCTATCTGCTCACGGGCGGAGGCGGACCGGACGGAGCCTCGACGTCGCCCGTGTTCCTCATGTACCAGAAGGGGATCCTGCAGGGGAATCCCGATGTCGCGGCAGCGCTGGGCGTGGTGCTGGTGATCGGCGTGTTGCTGATCGCCCTGATCCAGAAACGCCTCGTGGGCGGGAAGGAGGACTGACGTGTCGATTTTCAACAAGACGCCTCTCAGGAACGACGACGACGACGCCCGCCGGCCTGGTGCCGGCGCTCACGAAGGAGCGACTTCCGAAGCCCCGGCACCCGTAGCGCCGGCCTCCCGCAAGGGCAGTTCCGTGGCGAAGCGCAAGAACCTCGGCGTGGGCAGCTTCGTGCTGTTGGCGCTAGGAGCGTTCGTCTTCCTGTTCCCGTTCTACTACATGTTCATCGGCTCGCTGCAGACCTCCCCGGACACTTCAGTGGCCGGCGCGTTCCCAAGCCCGGCAAACATCACCGGCGAGAACTACAGCAACATCAACAACTCGATCGACCTGCTGAAAGGCCTGGTCAACTCGGGTATCTTCACCGGTGGCGTCATCTTCTTCACGGTGGTTTTCGGGCTCCTGGTGGGCTACGCGCTCGCCCAGATGCAGTTCCGCGGCAAGGGGGTTGTCTTCGGGATGATGCTGCTGGTGCAGATGATTCCGTTCCAGCTCCTGCTCATCCCGCTGTACGTCATGATTGTCCGGGACTACGGACTTGCGGACACGTACCTGGGCATGATCCTGCCGTTCGCGATCAATTCGACCGCGGTGTTCGTCTTCCGTCAGTACTTCATGCAGCTGCCCTCCACCTTGTTCGAGGCCGCCCGCATCGACGGAGCCAGCGAGCTGAGGATCCTCTGGCAGATCGCGATCCCCCTGGTCCGGCCCGCCATCGTCACGGCAATCCTGCTGACTTTCATCGGTCCGTGGAATGAGTTCCTGTGGCCGTTCCTCGTCACCAAGGACCAAGCCATTCAGCCGCTCGCCGTCTCCCTGGCGAACTACATCTCGAACATTGCCGCCACGGCATCCAACCCGTTCGGCGCCATCCTTGCCGGTGCCTGCGTCCTCGCGGCCCCCGCCGTCGCGCTGTTCATCTTCTTCCAGCGCCAATTCATTTCCACCAATATCGGTTCAAGCGTAAAGGGCTAAGCTCTATGACTTCCCCAACTTCAGCACTCCCCACCGTCCCCTTCACCCTCACCCGCGCCGGCGTCATCATGACTCCGGAGGACGGGAACGAGTTCGAAGCCGAAGGCGTCCTCAACCCGGCCAGCGGCCGCGGACCCGACGGTGAGCTGTACCTCCTGCCGCGCCTCGTGGCGAAGGGCAACGTCTCCCGCGTCGGGCTCGCCAAGGTGATCATCGGCGACGACGGCGTGCCGTCCGGCGTCGAACGCCAGGGCGTCGTCCTGGCACCGGACGAAGGATGGGAAAGGGGCCTCAACAACGCGGGAACGGAAGATCCCCGCATCACCTGGGTGCCGTCCCTCGGCCGCCACCTCATGACCTATGTTGCGTACGGACCGCTGGGCCCCCGCCTGGCCTTCGCCCATTCCGAAGACCTGCGCACGTGGGACCGCCTGGGGCCTTGCCACTTCGAGTATCAGGCCGACCTGTCCATGGACTTGAACTTGTTCGCCAACAAGGATGCCGTGTTCTTCCCGGAACCAGTCAACGATCCCGACGGCGTTCCCTCCTACGCTTTGCTGCACCGCCCCATGTGGGACCTCGGTTGGATCCGCGAGGGCGAAGGCGAGCACCTGCCGGCCGGCCTCGATGACAACCGCCCGGGCATTTGGATTTCCTATGTCGCAGTTGCCGACGTCGAGAAGGACATCCGCAACCTCGTCCACATGCGCAAGCACAAGCTCGTCGCCCTGAGCGAGTTCCCCTTCGAAGAACTCAAGATCGGCGGCGGACCGGCACCGATCCGGGTCGACGAGGGCTGGCTCCTGATCTACCACGGCGTCTCCGGGTCGATGGAAAAGTCCGCCTTCGACCACCAGCAGAACGTCAACTACACCGCCGCTGCGATGATCCTCGACAGTGACGATCCCTCGATCGTGATCGCCCGCAGTGACAAGCCGCTCCTGGCACCGGAAACGGAAGACGAGATCTCGGGCATCGTCCCCAACGTCGTTTTTCCGACGGCAATAGAGAAGATCGGCGAGCAGCTGTTCGTCTTCTATGGCATGGCTGATTCGAAGATCGGCGTGGCGCGCCTGGACCGCGCCTAAAAGCAGTACCGCGCCCGGCAGTCCAGCCCCTCTTCCACGCCCCTAGGAGTTAGACATGACACCTCCCCTTGTTTATGCACGGCTGAAATCCGCCCCGGTGGCAGTTGTTGCAACGCTGTCGATGCTCCTGGCCGGGGCAGGCGTGGCCTCAGCGACGCAGCCGGTTCCGGCCACGGCGTCTCAGGCGCAAGCTGCTGCGTCGCAGGCGCCGTTGACCAATCTTTCCCACCTGAATTTCCTGCTGGACACGGTTCCCCTGCACGCCGTGGATGGCCACACGACGTACCAGATCGGCGAACACCCAGCAGCACAAGCACCGTCGACGTACGCCAACAAGAATGCCGACGGCAGCTACACGCGGGTAGGCGGAGGTTCCAAGGACCCTGTCACAGGCAACTGGAGCCAGGGGGCCTTCAACGCGGACGACGTTGCGCGCACCGCCGTCGTCTACTTGCGTCATTGGCAGCAGACCGGCGACGCCTCGAGCCGCACCCGTGCCTTCGACGTGCTGCGCGAGCTGACGTATTTGCAGACAACTTCCGGCCCCAATGCCGGCAACGTGGTCTTGTGGCAGCAAGCCGATGGCGCACTGACGCCGAGCGCCAAGCCTGTGGAACTTCCCGACCCCAGCGATTCAGCCGAGTCCTACTGGCTTGCCCGGACCGTGTGGGCGCTGGGCGAAGGGTATGCGGCGTTCAAGTCCGCCGATCCCCAGTTCGCCGCGTTCCTGCAGTCCAGGCTGGACCTCGCCGTCGGGTCCCTGAACAAGCAGTCGCTCGCCAAGTACGGGAAGTACGACGTTGCCGACGGCGCCAAGGTCCCTGCCTGGCTCATCACCGGAGGGGCGGATGCCTCGGCGGAAGCCGTGCTCGGACTCTCCGCCTACTCAAAGGCCGCGCCCGACGACGGCGCTGCCGCCACCGCGCTGAGCCAGCTCACCGAGGGTATCGCCGGGATGTCCTCGGGATCGGTTCAGCAGTGGCCCTTTGGCGCGATTCTTCCGTGGAACCAGTCCCGGACCCTGTGGCACGCTTGGGGCGGAATGGCCGCGGCCGCCGTCGCGAACGCGTCCCCATTGCTGCATCGCCCTGATCTGCTGACGGCCGCGGTGAAGGACTCCGCCCAGTTCACTCCGCAGCTCCTCGCCGCGGGCGGACCGGACAATGCCTGGAGCCCGACCCCGGGTGAGGCGCAGATAGCCTACGGCGTGGACTCGCGGGTTGAAGGACTCGTGGCGACCGCCAAAGCCGCGAATGCTCCCGGCCTGCTGGACGTCGCGGCGGTTGCTGCCGGCTGGTACTTCGGTGCCAACCGCAGTGGAAAGCCTGCGTACAACCCGGCTACAGGCACAGCGATCGACGGCATCGAAACCGACGGCCGCGTCAACCCCAACTCCGGGGCGGAATCCACCATCCACACGTTGTTGTCCATGCTCGCCTTGGACGCCGATCCGGAGCTCAAGGCCAAGGCCCTAGGGATCAGCAGCACGGTGGGGACGGACGGACTCATGGTGGCCGAAGCCGAATCCGCAACCATAACCGGCGGCGACGTGGTCAAACCTGCCTCCTCATGGACTGGTGAAGCGAACTGGTCCGGCGGTGCATACGTCGTCCTCAACGCGGGCGGCACCCTGACGATCCCGGTCCCGGTTTCGGACCAGGCACGGAACGCGTACCCGATCGTGAACCAGCGCCCAGAAGCCGCCGGCACGACGTCGTGGACGTCCGGGAGCACTTTCCTCGGCACCACGCCCAACGGTGGCGCTGGCGAGCAAGGCATCACGGCAGCTCCGGGCAAGCTCTTCCCGTTCTCCCTCGACCACGCGATGCCGGCCGGCCAGGACAGCCTGACCGCCAAGGCCGGAAGCGATGTGTCGATCGACGGTGTGCTGCTGCAGCCGCAGATCTCCTCGGTTTCCGTCTCCGGCTCCGGAGGCCAATCGACCCTGTACATCAGCGCGGCCCCGGGAAACATCGACCGAAAAGTGGACATGCCCCAAGGGTTCCATGTGAGCCAGCAAGCCTTTGACGCTTCAGGCCAGCCCGTCGCACCAGGTCCTGACCAGAACGGCGCAGACCACTCCGGCCGCGTCACTGTAGCCCCGGGTGGCTTCACCTGGGTGACCCTGGTCCGCAACTAGTCCCCACCGGCTCCCAGCCTTCGCAACAGGAAGAACCCATGCAGAAAATCACTAAAGAAGCCTTGCTCCACAGCTACGAGGGAGCGCTCACGTTCAGCAATCCGCTGACCGACACCATTTCCACCGACCAGTTCTCCGCCGAGTATCCTGAGCACCCGGAATGGGCTGTTGGCCCGTTCCACAAGGACGATTCCCTGACGTTCCGGCAAGTCCAGGACTGGGCCGATCCAACCGGCATCGGCTGGACCGCGGATTCGATCTTCAATCCCTCCGTGATGGAGCGCGACGGCAAGCTCTACCTCTTCTACCGCGCATCACCGCGCAAGGAATCGGTCTCGAGCCGCATCGGCGTCGCCGTCTACGATCCCGGAACCGGTTGGCAGGACAGCCCGTCCAATCCGGTGATCTACCCCACCCAGGACAATGAGATCCTTGGCTGCGAAGATCCCAAGGTGTACCAGGCCAATGGCCGCTACTACATGTTTTACAACGGGATCTGGACGATCGACCGCAGCGAGGAGCAGTCTGGCCAGGACCCGGATGTCTATCCCCTTGGCGATGTCGGCTGCGACATCAATGTCGCGGTGTCCGACGATTTGATCCATTGGGAAAAGCTCGGCTTGGCCGTCCCTTACCAGGTTTCGCGGTTCTGGGCCAAGGGAGCTGTCATCCCCAGGAACGCCCAGGGCGACGCCGTCAAGATCGGTGGGCACTACCTGATGTATCTGTCCGAGGGCTGCGGTGGGACCACGCACGTGGGACGGTCCACAGACATGGTGAATTGGACGTTTGGGCCGCAGGAGTATCTGGACCTTGGGCCGCTGGGCGGCTCGCTGCACGAAGTGGCTTGCGCCATTGTCGACGACGGCGGCAGCACCGGGAGCGGCGGCGGCAAGCTGGTGCTGGACTTCTTCTACGGTGATGCAGACGGCCAGTTCTCCGCTGCGCAGGCACTCTACGACGTGGACAAACCGTTCACCCAGAAGGCGATGCACAGGGGAGGCTCACTGGCTTGGGGCGGCCTGCTCAAGTTCGACGGAACGTGGATGTTCGCCCAAGGCTGGGATGCCCCTTCGGGATCGCGGGAGATGTACTTCTACCGGGCAGACCAGGGCTAAGCAGTGACACACCCCAGTACGATCGGCGCAGTTGTAGGTTTGGACATCGGAGGTTCAAAGACGCGCGGCATCAAATGGTTGGATGGCACTGCCGTTGCCGATACTTCCGGCGGCAGCGCCAATGTCCAGAACGTAAGCCGGACCCAGGCCCGCAGCAACCTGGAGGGCGTCTTTGCCACCCTCCGCGCTGAGTCCGTTGCGCGGGTGGTGGTTGGTTCCGGAGGGATCGACACCGCCGAAGATGCAAACGCACTGGCGGAACTGATCCAGCCATTGGCTCCCGACGCCGTCGTCTCCGTTGTCCATGACACGCGCCTTCTGCTGGCTGCCGCAGGTTGCAGCACCGGAATCGCCGTAATCGCCGGCACTGGATCCGCGGCCTGGGGTACTAACGGCGAGGACGAGGCGCGTGCGGGCGGCTGGGGTTACTTGCTTGGCGACGAAGGCAGCGGTTACTGGTTCGGTCGTGAGGCGGTGAAGTACAGCCTCGAGCGCATGAACAACGGGCTGCGCCCCGACGAACTGACGAAAGCGCTTGTGAAATCTTGTGGACTCCTCGGCCCGGAGGGTTTGATTGCCCTTTTCCACGGCGACACCGGGCGCGAATATTGGGCTTCCAAATCACCGATTGTCTTTGAGTGCGCGGCCTCGGGGCATGCCGCCTCCTTGGACATGATCCTCCAGGCAGGCGCCGATCTTGCCTCGTTGGCAGCAAAATGCGCTGAGCAACTGAACATCAAGGGGCCCATTGTCGTCGGCGGTGGCCTCGGCATGAACCAGCCCCCTTTGCAGACAGCCATGCGTCTAGCCCTTGCCACTCGAGGCCTCGACACTCTGCAGGTCCTCACCCAGGATCCGGTCTTCGGCGCGTTGCACCTTGCATCCCACGAGACACCGCTGTGATGAGTCTCACTAGCAACAAACGCCGTTCTGGCTTGAGCCGCCATCGCCTCACTGTGCACTATGGAAAGGCTTGTACGGCGGCTTTCGCACTGGCGCGATAGCCGGATATCCGGATTCATGAATGGAAGCACTGAACAATGACGTTTGAAACTGCCGACTCCGTAACCCTGAAGATTTGGGACCGCTCAACCACCCACCACACGCTGGACGCGCTGGTGCACGACTTCTCGGTGCGCCACAACACCCCCAAGGCCAGCATCGCGGTTACCTGCAGCGGGCCGAACACCTTCACCGTCAGCCTGAACGGCGGCGCGGCCAAGGCCACCGCCTTCGACGCACACTCCCTGTAACAGCGCCCTTTCGGACGCAAAGCGACGACGACGGCGGGAGTCACCTCCCGCCGTCGTTCGCTGTTCCGGGCCAGTCCGAAAGGGAAGGGTCAGGCGCGGGAGTGCTCGGAAATGAGCGCGTCGATCTGGCCGGCCGCCTCCTGCATTCCCTCTTCCATTCCCATGTCGATCATCTTCTTCATCTGTTCTTCTGATTCGAAGATGGACAGGATGGTCATGCGGGTGCGGTCGCCTATCTCCTCGATGGTCACGATCGCGTGGCCGGCACCAATGTCCTCGACGGGAGCGCCATTTTCGTCGGCAAAACCGTCGTCGAATTCCAGCCTGTTCGGAGCTTGGACGGACGTGATGCGCCACCAGCCGCGGGGCTTCTCGCCGTCGGGACCCGTCATGTAATAGCTGGCCTTCCCGCCCGGCTCGAACTCGTACTGCTCGAACGTGGCCGGCCACGTGGGCGGACCCCACCAGCGCTCAAGCTGGCGCGGGTCTTCCCAGATTTGCCAGACCTGTTCGGGGCTGGCATCGAACTCAGCGACGAGGGTCAAGGTCAACGCTTCGGGATTCTGGGTGGAACTGATAACCGTCATTGCGGAACCCTTCCTATTTTTCGGCGAGGATGTCTGCGATCCGCTCGACGCGCTGCCGCCAGATCGCCTCGTACTCATCGAGCAGCTGGCGGGCTTTTTGCAAGCCATCATGGTTGCCCCGCACGATCTGCTCCCTTCCGCGCTTCTCCTTCGTTATGAGGGACGCGCGTTCCAACACCGCCACGTGTTTCTGGACAGCGGCGAAACTCATGGCGTAGAGAGCGGCCAAGCCGGACACTGAGTACTCCCCGATAGTCACTCGTCGGACGATATCCCGGCGCGTGGCATCGGCAAGTGCCTGGAACAGGCGGTCAAGTTCGGTTTCACTGAGCTGATCTACAACCATTTGGTTGTAGGATATGCCGACGGCGGAGGGGAGTCAATGGGCATAGGTATATCGCCCTTAGTCGAACTTCAGCGGAGTCCAACCGAACGGAATCGGGCCGCGCACTTTGGCCCGGCTCCTGTCGGCTTCGTCCGACCAACCCTGCCCAGAGCTTGCGGCTGGAATGCCCGTTGCGCCACGTGCCACCCGGAATCCAACGTCTTCCAGGACGGCATCCGGAGCGCTGCCCCGCCGTACCGACGCACGCACGTTCCAGGCTTCGTCAGCCCAGCCACCACCACGGAATGTCCTGTAGTCGCCGTATCTCGCCGGATCCGCGTAGTCCCAGCACCACTCCCAGACGTTGCCGAGCATGTCGTAGGCGCCGAACTCGTTGGGAGCCTTTAACGCGACGCCGGCGGGTGCGGACAAGCCGTCCTTCGCGGTCCATGCAATCTCGTTGAGCGGACCATAGTGCGGACCCGAGGACCCGGCGCGGCAGGCGTATTCCCATTCCGCTTCGGTGGGCAGCCGGTAGCCGTTGGCCGCGACGTTCCATTCGACGTTTCGTCCGGTGCGGGCGTATGCCGGGCTGAGACCTTCCGCTCCCGAGGCCGCGTTGCACCAATCGATGGCCTCAAGCCAGGTGACACCGTGTGCCGGCGCGTTTGGAGAGAGGCCAGGGGTGGGGTCACCCTTGACCCCGGCAAACTCGGCCCGAGTAACCGCCGTCCTTCCAATTTCAAAGCCCACCAGGTCCACCGAGTTGGTGCTGCCACTGCGCGCATCGCGGAGTTCAATCCGGCCACCAGGCAGGCTGAGGAGCCCTGGCGGGTTGATGAGCCTCAGACCTCCGCCACCGGCGCCGCGAACTGGGCTTCGTAGAGCCGCGAGTACGCGCCACCAGCAGCCAACAGCTCCGTATGGGTTCCCTGCTCTACGATCTGGCCGGACTCCATCACCAGGATGAGGTTGGCGTCGCGGATCGTGGAGAGGCGGTGTGCGATCACGAAGCTCGTCCGGTCGGAACGCAGGGCGTTCATGGCTTTCTGCACCAGGACCTCGGTCCGGGTGTCCACGGAGCTTGTGGCCTCGTCCAAGATCAGGACTGACGGACGGGCCAGGAATGCCCTGGCGATGGTGAGCAGCTGCTTCTCCCCGGCGGAAACGTTGCTGCCTTCGTCGTCGAGCACGGTGTCGTAGCCCTCCGGGAGGGAGTGCACGAAGCGATCCACGTACGTTGCTTGGGCGGCTTCCAGAATCTCGGCTTCGGTAGCTTCGGGCCGTCCGTAGGCGATGTTGTCCCGGATGGTGCCGCCGAACAGCCACGTATCTTGGAGCACCATGCCCATCCGCGAGCGCAGTTCGTAGCGCGACATCGAGGCGACGTCCACGCCGTCGAGCGTTATCCGCCCCGCGTCCAGCTCGTAGAAGCGCATCATCAGGTTCACCAGGGTGGTCTTGCCCGCCCCGGTAGGCCCGACGATCGCCACGGACTGTCCGGGCTCGGCCACCAGGCTCAGATTCTGGATCAACGGCTTGTCTGGCGAGTAGGAGAAGGAAATGTTCTCGAACACGAGTCGTCCGCGCGTCACCTCGGGAACAGCTGAAGGCTCAGGATCAGCGCTTTGCTCCTCGGTATCGAGGAGCGCGAAGACGCGCTCGGCGGACGCGACGCCGGACTGGAGCAGATTGGCCATCGAACCAAGCTGGGCCAAGGGCTGCGTGAACTGCCGGGAGTACTGGATGAAGGCCTGGACATCGCCCAACTGCATGGCGCCGGAGGCCACCTGCAAGCCGCCCACCACTGCAATCCCGACATAGACCAGGTTGCCGATGAATGTCAGTGCCGGCATGATCAAGCCACTGATGAACTGGGCGCCGAAGCTGGCCGAGAACAGCTCTGCGTTCTTCTCGCGGAAGCGCTCCTCCACTTCGCGCTGGCGGCCGAACACCTTCACAAGCGCGTGGCCGGTGTAGGTCTCTTCGATCTGGCCGTTCAGCTCGCCGGTGTTCTTCCACTGGGCCACGAACAGCTTCTGCGAGCGCTTGGCAATCAGCACGGTGGTCACGAGCGTCAACGGCACCGTGACCAAGGTGATAAACGCCAGAATCGGCGAGAGCAGGAACATCATGAAGATGACGCCGGCCACCGTGAGCAGGGACGTGACCGCCTGGCTGATGGACTGTTGGAGGCTTTGCGAAATGTTGTCGACGTCGTTGGTCACGCGGCTGAGCAGCTCGCCGCGCTGCACCGAATCGAAATAGCGCAGCGGAAGCCGGTTGATCTTCGCTTCAATCTGCTCGCGGAGCCGGTACACGGTCCGCTGCACGACGCCGTTGAGCACGTAGGCCTGAATCCAGCCGAACGCTGAGGCCAGGACATACAAGACCAGCACCCACAGCAGGATCGAGGACAACGCCCCGAAGTCGATTCCGACGCCGGGAGTCAGGTCCATGCCCTTCAACATGTCCGCTTTGGAGCCTTGGCCGGAAGCGCGCAGCCCGTCGATGACCTGTTGCTTGCTCACCCCGGCGGGAAGCTGCTTGGACACGACGCCGGCGAAGATCAAGTTGGTGCCCTCGCCCAGCAGCCGGGGGCCGATCACGGACAGGGTCACGCTGGCCACGGCGAGGAAGAGGACCAGGGTCAGCCACAAGCGCTCGGGCCGCAGTGTGCCCAGGAGCCGCTTGGCCGAGGGCAGGAAGTTCATGGCCTTTTCGGCCGGGATGCTCATTCCCGCGAAGGGTCCGCCGCGGCCTGGTCCCATCGGGGGACGCTGCGGGCGGTTGGCGGTGCCTGCTGTGCCGCTCATGCCGCCTCCTCCGCTGCCAGTTGCGAGGAAACTATCTCGCGGTACGTTTCTGAAGCCTCCAACAACTCTTCGTGGGTTCCGCGCCCCACGAGCCGCCCGTCGTCGAGCACTAGAATCTGCTCGGCGTCGGCGATGCTGGACACCCGCTGCGCAATGATGACCATGGTGGCGCCGGAAGTGTGGCGCTTGAGCGCCTGGCGGAGCCTGGCGTCGGTGGCGGTGTCCAAGGAAGAGAAGGAGTCGTCGAAGATGTAGAGCTCGGGTTGCTTCACGAGTGCCCGGGCGATGGCGAGGCGCTGCCGCTGACCGCCGGAAACATTGGTGCCGCCCTGCGAGATCGGAGCGTCAAGCCCACCCTCCATTTCCTCGACGAAGTCCTGGGCCTGTGCGATGGAGAGCGCCCGCCAAAGTTCTTCCTCTGTGGCATCGGGCTTGCCGTAGAGCAGGTTGCTTCGGACGGTGCCGGAGAACAGGTAGGGCTTTTGCGGGACCAGCCCGATGTGCCCCCACAAGAGGTCCGGGTGAAGTTCGCGGACGTCGACGTCGTCGATCCGCACCGAGCCGCTGCTCGCGTCGAAGAGCCGCGGCAGCAGGTTCACCAAGGTGGTCTTGCCCGCGCCCGTGCTGCCGATGATAGCCGTTGTCTGGCCTGCGCGTGCCCGGAAGCTGATGCCGCTGAGGACCGGCTGCTCGGCACCCGGGTAGGCGAATCCGACGTCGCGCAATTCAAGCTCGCCGCGGCCGGCAGTCTCGGTCACCGGGTTCTCGGGAGGCCGCACGCTCGATTGGGTCTCCAGCACTTGTCCGATGCGGTCCGCCGAAACGGCCGCACGAGGGATCATGACGGCCATGAACGTGGCCATCATGACGGACATGAGGATCTGCATGAGGTAGCTCAGGAAGGCGATCAAGGTGCCCACCTGCATGGACCCGTCGTCGATCCGGAAAGATCCGAACCAGATCACGGCCACGCTGGAGACGTTGAGCACCAGCATCACCACGGGGAACATGAGGGCCATGAGCCGCCCGGCCCGAAGCGCCATCTCGGTGACGTCCTGGTTGGCCGAGGCGAAGCGTTCCGTCTCCATGTCCTCGCGCACGAACGCGCGCACAACGCGGATGCCGGCGAGTTGTTCGCGGAGCACCCGGTTCACGGTGTCGATCCGGACCTGCATCTTGCGGAACAGCGGCACCATCCGACTCACAATGAGGCCCACCGCAACGAGCAGCACGGGGACGCTCACGGCAATCAGCCAGGACAACTGCGCATCCTGACGGACAGCCATGATGACGCCGCCGATGCTGAGCATGGGCGCCGCAACCATGAGGGTGCAGGACATCAGGACGAGCTGCTGGACCTGCTGCACATCGTTGGTGGAGCGCGTGATCAGCGAGGGCGCACCGAAGCGGGTGACCTCCTGCTCGGAGAACTCCCCGACCCTCGTGAAAATAGCGCCGCGCAGGTCCCGCCCCAAGCCCATGGCGGCTTTCGCGCCGAAGTACACGGCCGTGATCGAACAGGCGATCTGCAGGAGGGTGATGAGCAACATGAGGCTGCCTGTCCCCAGGATGTACCCGGTATCCCCCTTGGCCACGCCTTCGTCAATGATGTCGGCATTCAGCGTGGGCAAATACAGGGAAGCTATCGACTGCGCCAACTGGAAAATGACGACGGCGATCAGCAGCCGCCGATGTGGCCGCAGGTAGTGAACGAGAAGTTTCCAGAGCATCGTTCTCCAACTCACGTAGTGATTCGAAGGCCAGTCTACGACTGGTTGCTGGGGGCAACTAGAGCTTTCCCTCAGGGCGAAGTGCGGCGGGTGATCAGGTGCAACCCTCGCTCAGCTATGGGGCCTCTTTCCCCAACCCTCGCTCAGATCGTGGGGTTTACCGCGCAAGAGCAACGCCGATCTCGCGATTCACTGCAGGGATGATTTCGGTAGCCAGGAGCTCGATGGACCGCGCCGTCTCAGCGAAAGGCAAGCCGCCGAGACCGACCTGAGCCAGATACCGCGTGTTACCGAGGGCGTTATGAATTTCCAGTAGCTTTTCGACGAGCTGTTGGGGGCTTCCCACAAGCAGGCCGCCACCCGGTTCGGTCCATTCATCGAAGGTGTTCCGCGGGAAATGGTCAACTGGCCGGGGCATGTTCTGCTCGAAGTAGGCGCGATAGTAGGGGTAGAAGGTGTCCCTGGCCTGCTGCGACGTCGGCGCCACATAGAAATGGCCCCCAGCACCGACTGGCAGGGCGGCAGCATCGTGTCCCGCGTTTTCGGCGGTCTCCCGGTACAGTTCCACGAGCCGGCGGAATCGTGCCGGCCCGGACAGCAGAGCGATAAACAGCGGCAGGCCCAACCGCCCCGCCCGGACGAAACTCTGCGGAGTACCGCCCACGCCCACCCAGATGGGCAACTTTTCCTGGATCGGACGGGGCGCTATGTCCATCCCGGAGACGGTTTGGGTCAGGCTTCCCTCCCAGCGAAGGTTGTCGTTGTCACGCAGCGCGAGCAGCATGTTCAGCTTCTCTTCGAACAGCTCGTCATAGTCCTCCAATCTGTGGCCAAACAACGAGTACGACTCCACAAAGGCGCCACGGCCGGCAATGATCTCTGCCCGCCCGCCCGAAATTAGATCCAGCGTGGAGAACTGCTCGAAGAGCCGGACAGGGTCCTGGGTGGAGAGAACCGTGACGGCGGTGCCCAGCCGCAGGTTGGTGGTTTCCCGAGCGATGGCCGCGAGCACCATTTCGGGGGCAGAGAGGGCGAAATCGTGCCGATGATGCTCCCCCAGGCCCAGGAACGATAGTCCTGCCTGCTCGGCAAGCTTCGCCAGCTCAATGATGTCCTTGACCCGCTGGTGCGGTGACAGGGAGACTCCGGTCTTGATGTCGCGGGATAGCTCACCGAAAGTGAAGATTCCAAAATCCATAATTAATTGAACATTCAAGTATTTGGATTCATTCCCGAAGCCGTTAGTGAGCGAGCGTCCGCCGCAACCCCCACATACGTGAGCGAGCGTCTTGATGGCGCCGGGGGCGTGCCGCCGTCGTACCCGGACAGTAGGCTGGAAACACTCGGCAAGATCCGCTACGAAAGGACCGTAGTCATGGCATACATCACCGTCGGAAATGAAAACAGCACCGAGATAGAGATTTACTACGAGGACCACGGGACCGGCCAGGCAGTGGTCCTCATCCACGGCTATCCCCTGGATGGTTCGTCCTGGGAGAAGCAGACCGCCGCACTGCTCGACGCCGGCTACCGCGTCATCACTTACGACCGCCGCGGCTTCGGAAAGTCCAGTAAGCCGACTGCGGGCTACGACTACGACACCTTCGCCGCGGACCTGAACACCGTGCTGAACACCCTCGATGTCAACGACGCCGTACTTGTGGGCTTCTCGATGGGTACCGGCGAGGTGGCCCGCTACCTCGGCACGTACGGCTCCGCCCGGGTGGCGAAGGCCGTATTCCTGGCTTCCTTGGAGCCGTTCCTCCTGCAGACCGCGGACAACCCTGGAGGCGTCCCGCAGTCCGTGTTCGACGGACTTTCCGAAGCCGTCATTTCCGATCGGTACGCCTTCTTCACCGAATTCTTCAACAACTTCTACAACGCCTCCACCTTCCTCGGAACGCACCGCTTGAGCGAGGAATCAGTGCGAGCCAGTTGGAACCTCGCGGCCCAATCAGGAGCCCACGCCTCAGTGGCCGCGCAGCCCACGTGGCTCACGGATTTCAGGGCCGACATCCCCAAGATCGACGTGCCTGCTTTGATCGTGCACGGCACCGCGGACAACATCCTCCCCATCGACGTCGCCGGCCGGAAGTTCGCCGAAGCGCTCCCCAGCGCCGAGTATGTGGAGATCGACGGCGCCCCGCACGGCTTGCTGTGGACGCATGGTGCCGAGGTCAACCAGACCTTGCTCGGCTTCCTCGCGAAGTAGCGCGACCCAGAGGGCGACGAGGACGAGGAGGACGACGACGCCGGGAGGGCCCCCGCCGTCGTCGTCCTCATTTCGCTTGTGCGGAACTTGGAAGATTCCTGACAAAAAATTAGGACGAAACTGAGCGAATATCGCGGGAACCTTAACTCCTCGGGTCCAGTCTTAATGCAAGCACAGGCGGACCACCCGCCGGCGAAAGCACCAAAGCTGCAAGGGGAGCAGGACCGGCCATGAAGACAACAACAGCCCTGGACGAAGTCACCGCCATCAACGGCGTGATCACCGATCAGCAACCCGTTGACTTCCACTCTTTGGGGCTCGCCGGCTGCATCGACCGCCTGGCCGCTCCGCTCCGCCGCCAAGGGACCGAAATCCACTGGGAGACGCCGCACCATGGCGTCGAAATCTCGTCCGACTCCGCTTCCTTGCTCTACCACGCCGCCAAGGAAGTCCTCAGCAACGCCTTCAAGTATGCGCACGCCCACGACATCACCGTCCGGCTCGCCGCCGTCTACCACGGGATCCGGCTGACAGTCACGGACAACGGCGCCGGCTTCGACAGCGAGGCAACGCCCACCGGAGCACACCACGGATTCGGCCTCCGCCTCATGTCCATCGCCGTCAGCGAAGTGGGCGGCGAGGTCTCCATTGTCTCCAGTCCGGGCAACGGAACCTGCGTAACCGTCACCCTGCCGCTCGACTGACGTTAGGTCCAGCCCACGACGGCGGCGGGCAGCCGCCGTCGTCGGTTTCGGCGCTGCTGGTTCGCTATTCAAGTGAATCTGGTATGAAAGGCCAATGACCCCGTACAAGTCCGAACCGCCCCTGGGCGGTTCCCGCGCTCACATCAAGTCGATTTTCCCGTCGCTGGCCCGCAGCGAACAGCGCGTGGCGCAGTTATGCCTCGATTCCCCGGAAACCGTGGCCAGGATGTCAGTGGCGGACCTTGTCACCCAGACCGGGACGTCGCCGGCGACGATCGTGCGGGCGTGCAAGAGCATGGGCTTTGACGGATTCCAGCACTTGCGCCAAGTCCTGCTGCGCGATCTGGGCGCCGCGGCACGGGACAGCATCCAGCAGGAAGAATCGGGGGCAACCGGCGAACCCGGGTCCTCGGAGCATTTGGTCTCGGGGATCTTTTCCCGGGCATCCCACGACATCCGCGGAGCTTTAGGGTCTTTGGACTTCGAGGCGTTCGACGCCGCGGTGAAGGCGATCCGCCAGGGTGGACGCCTGCTGGTGGTGGCCAACGGAGGATCCTTGGCTCCTGCGCAATCCCTTGCCCTGCGGTTCCTGTCTGCCGGGGTGCAATGCGAAGCGCCATCCGACATTGTTTCGCAGCACATCTCCGCCAAGCTCCTTTCAGCGGGCGACGTCTGCATCGCAGTGAGTGACAGCGGAATGAACTCCTTCACTATTGGTTCGGCGCGGATAGCCGCCGAACGCCAGGCCACGGTGATCGGGGTGACCAGCTACGCGAAATCCGAGCTCGCCGCTCTCTCGACCCACACACTCGTGGCCGGGGCGGAATTCCATTCCTGGAACGATCAGTTGCCTATTGGGAATATCGTCCAGATGCTGGTGCTGTCCGCCCTGCACGCCGCGGTGACTGCAGATTCTCCCGATGTTGAGCGCGCCCGCTCCGCCGTGTTCGAAGAAGTCCTCCACATGGTGGAAAACCCCGAATAGCTTCCGGCGCGAAATGCGCGCAGTTTCAACTGTTTCCTGTCCGCGTACGGGGAGTTCATCAACCCCGCACCAACCGTTAATAATCGAGCCCCACCCTTCAAGGGTAAGACGTTTCCTAAATAATTCGATTTAGGAAACATCGTTTCCCCGGAGGTGCTCGTGGGCCGACTAGTGCTCAACCAGTTGTCGCGTTCATTCAAGAACGTGTCGGCGGTAAAGAACGTATCCCTCACCGTCGAAGACGGTGATTTCCTGGTCCTGCTCGGCCCCAGCGGTTGCGGCAAGACCACCCTACTCCGCATGATCGCGGGCCTGTTGGAACCGACGTCGGGCTCGCTCGAACTGGACGGAACGGACATCACCGCCGCTCCGTCCAAGAAGCGCGACTTGGCCATGGTGTTCCAGAGCTACGCCCTGTACCCGCACCTCAGCGTGGCGAAGAACCTTGCCTTCCCGCTCCACGTGCGGCGGACCGACAAGCAGGAAGTCAAGAAGCGCGTCGAAGCCGTAGCCGAAATGGTGGAGATCGGCCACCTCCTGGACCGCAAACCCAAGGAACTCTCCGGTGGCCAGCGCCAACGCGTTGCAGTCGCACGCGCCCTGGTGCGCGAACCCAAGGCCTTCCTCATGGACGAACCACTGTCCAACCTGGATGCCAAGCTCCGCACCGCAACCCGACAGGAACTGGCTGGACTGCACAAGCGCCTCGGAGCCACGTTCATCTACGTCACACACGACCAGGTGGAAGCCATGACCATGGCAACCAAGATCGCGCTCCTTAACGGAGGCCAGCTCGAGCAGCTCGGCACGCCGGAGGAGCTCTACGACAAGCCGGCTTCCGTGTTCGCCGCGGGCTTCCTGGGATCCCCCGCCACCAACCTGATCGACGCCGAGCTTTCCATCAGCAACGGCTCCATCACCGTCATGGCGCCCTCTGTGGAGGCCGTGCTGTGGGACGGGGAAACGCCCCAGCGGGACGTGGTGCTGGGCATCCGCCCGGAACACTTGAGCATCCACGCGCCCGGTTCTTCCGCAGCCGCGCCAAGCTCCGGGGCAGCCCTTCGGGGCATCGTTGACCTGGCCGAAAACCTCGGCAGCGAGCAGGTCATTTACTGCCGGGTCGGCGAGAACCGCGTGGCGGTCCGCGCCCCGCGGGGCCTGCACTGGGAGCCGGGCAACGCCGTCGTTCTCAGCGCTACTGCCGCGAACCTCCACCTCTTTGACCGCGCAAGCGGCCGGCGCCTCGAATGGCAAGCACACGCGAAGCACGCGTCCACCGCCAGCTCGGCGCAGCCGGCCGCGTCCGTCTAGCCTTCCTCTTTCCGGACCCCAACCCGGAATCAGCAACCCACCCAACCCAGCAAGGAAATATTGTGCGCCCTCTCCGTTCAATTGCACTGACCATCGCCGCCGGCACGGCCGCCCTGGCACTCGCGGGCTGTTCCGGCGCCTCGCAGGCCGGCACCGTGAGCAACCAAGTCATCCCGGAGCTCAAAGCAGACCAGCAAGTCAACATCACCTTCGAAAGCTACAACCTGGCCCAAGCCGGCGTGTGGACCGATACCGTCAAAGGCCTCGTGGCCGACTTCGAGAAGGCCCACCCGAACATCCACGTCTCCGCGCAGGCACCGCAGGGCGGCGGCGCCGTCGGGTCCAACACTGTCAGCAGCGTCCAGACGCAGCTCCTTGCCGGACACGCGCCCGACGTCGCGCAGTTGACGTTCGATTCCCTGGACTTCGCCGCCACCCAGCTCGGCGCCCAGCCGATCAGCGACCTTGTCGGCCAGAAAGCCGTTGACGACGCCCTCGGCGGTGCCCACCCCTTCCACCCCAACGCGAAGCACCTGGCCGACTGGAACGGCAAGACGTACGGCATTCCCTACGTCTTTTCGACGCCCGTCCTGTTCTACAACGCCACCAAGCTCGCCGACGCCGGAGTGACCAACCCTGACCTCTCCACTTGGGACAAGGTCGAGGCAGCTGCAAAGGCGGTTTCCGCGAAGACCGGGAAGCCGTCCCTGGACATTTCGTGCGCAAGCATCGGTGGGAACTGGTGCATGCAGGGCGTCTTCAAGTCGAACGGGGCCCAGGTCCTCTCCGATGACCGCAAGACCATCGGATTCGGCTCGGACGCGGCCGTGGACACCGTCACGAAGCTCGCACAGCTGACGAAGGACGGCGTGCTGCGCAACGCGGACAGCAGCGCCCAGTCCGAAGGCCTCGCGAAGGGCGACACCGCCTTCATCCTCACCACTTCGGCGCTGCAGGGCTCATTCATGTCGGCCGCGACGAAGGGCGGATGGCAGCTCAAGGCCGCCGGCATGCCCTCCTTCGGTAGCAAGCCTGCAGTGCCCACAAACTCCGGCTCGGCGCTGTTCGTCCTCTCGCAGGATCCCGCGAAGCAGCGCGCCGGCTGGGAATTGATCAAGTTCATGACCAGCGACCACGCCTACGAGCAGATCTCCACCAAGATCGGCTACCTGCCGCTGCGCACCTCGCTGACCGCTCCCGGCGGCTCGCTCTACGACTGGGCCCAGAAGAACCCGCTCCTGGCGCCGAACCTCACCCAGCTTGACCGCCTCCAGCCGTGGGTTTCCTACCCCGGAAACAGCTACGTACAGATCGACGACATCCTCGGCAAGGCCGTCGAGAACGTCGTCTACTACGGCAAGGACGCAAAAACCACCATGGCCGACGCCCAGAAACGCGCCCAGGACCTGATCCCCTAAGCTCCCTGCCCATCCGGAAGGACACCAACTGTGACAACCACTACCGAGGACGCTGTCTTCGGAACCCGCAACCGCCCCTACCCCGTGGAGGGCACCTATAACTTCCGGAGCACGGCCGGCTATGCCGCCGCGGGGAGCGATGCCGCCTCCGCGCGCACCATCCGCGAGGGCAAGCTGTACCGCTCGGACGCGCTGCACGGACTGACCGACGCCGGACGCCGGCAATTCTCCGAGCTCGGCATCCGCTTGGTGATCGATTTGCGCGATCGCACGGAGTTGGCGAAGGCGCCCAGCAACCTTGACGGACTCGCCATCGACACGAGGCACAACCCGATTTTCGAAGAGGGCAACGTCCCCGGTGCTGCGGAGACCACCACCCTCGCGCACATCTACCGGCTCATGATCCAGGGCCACGCCCAGCGCCTTGCCGACGCCGTTCGCCTCATAGCCAGCTCCGGAACGGACCCCGTCCTGGTGCACTGCACCGCGGGCAAGGACCGCACCGGCGTCGTGATCGCCCTGGCCCTCCTGGCCGCGGGTGTGGACCCCGAGCAGGTGATCCTCGACTACACCGCCAGCGAGGAAAACCTTCGCGGCGAATGGAGCGAGGCCATGATGGCCGCCGCCTCCAGCCACCCGGGCCTTGCCGGCATCGGCGAGGACCTCCGGGAAATCATTTCCGCGAGCCCCGCCGCCGTCCTGGAAACCACGTTGGACCTCGTGGACGAAATGTACGGCAGCGCTACCGGCCTTCTCCAGGCACGCGGTTTCAGCGACGCCGACCTCGAACGGCTCAGGGATGTCCTGACCATCAGCTCCATCCGCTAAGAAGCACTCACTTACAAGGAGACAAGACCATGAACGCCGAACTCCAGCGCCCCGCCCCCGAGCACTTCATCCTGCACATCAGCGACACTCACTTCGTGGCCGACAACGACCTCCTGCACGGCAGCGTGGACAGCGACGAGAACCTCCGCCAGCTGTTCCGCGATTTTGTCAAGGCCCAGATCAAGCCCGAAGCGCTGGTGTTCACCGGCGACCTCGCCGACACCGGCCGCCCGGACGCCTACGTCCGCCTCCGCAACATCGTGGAGCCCGTGGCCGAGGAACTCGGCGCCAAGATCATCTGGGTCATGGGCAACCACGACGGGCGCACCGCCTTCCGTTCGGGCCTCCTTGACTCCGACGCCGGCGAGGAATCCGTGGACATGGTCCACGATGTCAACGGCCTGCGCATCATCGCCCTGGACTCCACGGTTCCGGGCAAGCACCACGGCGAGATCTCGGACGAGCAGCTCGCTTGGCTGTCCGATGTCCTGGCCACCCCGGCCCCGCATGGCACCCTCATTGCCCTGCACCACCCGCCGGTTCCCAGCCCGCTGGAGATGATGGCCATGTTCGAACTGCGTGAGCAGAGCCGCTTCGAGAAGGTCATCGAAGGCACCGACGTCCGCGGCATCCTGGCCGGCCACCTGCACTACTCCACCTTCAGCACCTTCGGAGGCGCCCCCGTGACGGTCGCTTCGGCTACGTGCTACACGCAGGACCTGAACGTTGCGCCGAAGTCGATGCGCGGCCAGAACGGTGCCCAGGCGTTCAACCTGATCCATCTCTACCAGGACAAGATGCTCAGCTCGGTTGTGCCGATCGGCGAGTTCTCCACGGTGTACTCCGTCACGGCTGAGCAGATGGCCGCGTTCGAGAAGATGACCCTCGAAGAGGCGACCGCAGCGATGACCGCTCCCGGTGAGGAGTCCGACGTCGAGCCCTCCATCGCTGCCGAAGCGGGCGACGGCGAACTCGCCGAAAGCGTTCGCTAACCAGTCACAGCACCGGAAGGAAGCCTAAAGAATGTTCATCGAGACTGCCGGGCCGGCAACGGGCATTGCCCCTGCCGGCCCGGCGGGGCTCCCGGCCAACAGGCGTCCCAAGCGCCGCGCCCTGAGCCCCTACCTCTACATCCTGCCCGCCGTCGTCCTGCTGCTCGTCTGGACGTATTGGCCTCTGGGACAGACCGTCAACCTGTCCTTCAATGACTGGAACCTGATCCCCACCAAGCCCAAGCAATACGTTGACGTGCAGAAGTACGCGAAGGTCCTGAGCCTGCCCGAACTGCACCAAGCGCTCATCAACACCGGCTTGTACATCCTGGCGTTCCTGGGTATTTCGGTTGCCTTGCCGCTCGTGTTCGCGCTGCTCTCGCGCAAGGTCCAGGGCAAGGCCCGCACCGCGTACCAGGCCTTGATCTTCGTTCCTTTCCTCATCACTCCAGTTGCCAGCAGCGCCATTTGGCGGTGGCTGTTCGCTCCAGAAGGCGGAACGATTCCCGCGATCGCCGCCGCGCTGGGCGCACCCATGGGCAACGTGTTCCGCGATCCCGACAGTTCGATGACGGCGGTGATCGTGATCGTCGGCTGGCAGATGCTCGGCTTCGGCGTGCTGGTGGTTTCGGCCGGACTAGCAGGCATCAGCCCCGACTATGCCGCAGCCGCTTCGATCGACGGCGCCAGCGGCAGGCAGATCACGTGGCGGATCATCATCCCGCTGCTTTCGCCGAGCCTGGTGTTCCTCTCGCTCATGACCATCCTGCTGTCCGCGCAGTGGACATATCCGATCATCGACCTCGTGACGCAGGGCGGGCCGGGCAATTCATCAACGAACATCTACTACCTGCTGTACCAGTTCGGCTTTAGGAACTTCGACGCCGGCCTGTCCTCCGCGGCGGGCACGCTCTTCTTCCTCGGATTCGGGCTGATCGCCTTGGTCTTCGTGGAACTCTCGGAGCGACTCAGCTTCTACGACAACTAGAAAGAACCACCATGGCCTTCATCACCATCGCCCCGCCGGCCCAGCCTGGTTCCTTGGATGCTCCCCTTTCAGGGCCGACGAAAGTCCCAGGGCCGACGACGGCGCCCGCCGCCGGGCGCGGACGCCTGCGGTCTGGGTCGCTGCGGCTCCCGTGGTTGCGGTTAGTACCCAGCCACGCTCTCCTGATCGCCCTCGCGGTCGTCTCCATTTTCCCCATCTACTGGATGTTCGTCACGGCCTTCCGGCCGTCGTCGGACGCCTTGTCCACCAATCCGTTGCCGGGACCGCTGAGCCTGGAGAATTTCCAGTACGTCCTGAAGACCATCCCCATCGCGGGCATGCTGGCAAACACCTTCGGCATGGCACTGACACTGGCGGTGTCCCAATTGCTCGTGGCCATCCTGGCTTCCTACGGCTTTGCGCGCTGGGACTTCCTCGGAAAGAAGGCCTTGTACCTGTTGTTTGTGGGGTCCTGGCTGGTGCCTTTCCAAGTCACCATGATTCCCAACTACTTGCTGGTGTCCCAGATGGGCCTTCTCAACACCATCACCGGTGTCGTCATCCCGCAGTTGTGTTCGGCCTTCGCCGTGATGATGCTGCGCCAGCACCTCGAGGCCTTCCCGAAGGACCTCCTGGATGCGAGCCAGATGGACGGACGGTCATCCTGGAGGACGCTGTGGGAAGTGGTGGTTCCGAACCTCCGGCCGGCACTTGCGGCCCTTGGGATCATGCTGTTCATCAGCGCCTGGAACGAATACCTGTGGCCTTCCCTGATCATGCAGAAGTCCGATGCCCTCATCCAGGTAGGCATCCGCGGTTTCCTGGGAGCCGAAGGCAACAACTGGGGAGCCATCATGGCAGCGTCTTCGCTCGCTTGCCTGCCGATCTTCCTGATCTACATCTTCCTCCAGCGATACGTGGTGGACGCCTTTGTCCGCTCAGGGTTGAAGTAGCCCCGCCCCGAACGCCCGCTCACATATAGGGCCGTTTCGGCCGACGCCCCCTCACATACAGGCCCAATTCCGGGATCCCTCGCTCACTAGATGTGAGCGAGGGATCCGGAAAACAACCACATAAGTGAGCGAGCGTCTTGGGTGAGCGAGTCAAGCCAAGGAGTCCCGTCATATCACCTAAGGAAGCCCCCTAGGAAAACTCCTTCAACGCCTCGGTCAGCAGGCTCCCCGGAGACCCGAGCCGGACATGGGCTCCGTTCGAAGCCACGAGTTCGCCAGCTATGACGACGGCGGTGGCGTCGCTCGCCGTCGCACTGAACGCGAACTGTTGCGGCATGGAGCCCGCGGTTCGAACCGAGTCCGGGGCCACGGCCATCAAGTCGCAGATTGCACCGACTTCCAATGCCGATGCGACGGGTGTGCCCATGGATGCCGCCGCACCAACCGTAGCGGCACGGAGCAGTTCCTGGGGTGAGAACCTGCCCCGCTGACCGGAACCGAGGCGTTCCCCGTGTTCCAAGGTGCGCATTTCAACCCAGGGATCAATCACCGCGTGTTGGTCCGTGCCCAGGGCGATGGTGGAGCCGGCGTCGGACAATGCGCGTGCCGGCCCGATGCCATCGGCGAGATCGGCCTCAGTGCTGGGACACATCACCACAGTAGATCCCGCATCCCCGAGGAGCTGGATGTCGTCCGGCGTCAGGTGGGTCGCGTGGACGGCGGAAAGCCGCCCGGACAGTAGGCCATGCCGGGCAAGAAGTCCGGCCGGTGTGACACCGTAAGCCTGCAGGCAGGCCTCGTTCTCCGCCGGTTGTTCGCTGAGGTGGATGTGCAGCGGGATGTCCGCAGGCAGTTGCTGTGCGACAGTCTTGAGAGCCTCCTCCGGTACGCCGCGGACGGAATGCAGTGCGGCTCCCACGCTCACCCTGTCCGGCGGGAAAGTCCGAGCCACCTCGGCCCGCAACGAGGCGAGCCGGTCCAGCCAGGCCTGGGCGTCGGCGTCGCCAAACCGTGCCTGTTCCGGACTGAGCGGCGTCCCGATCCCTCCCGCGAGATACAGGGTGTCCAGCAATGTCAGGCGGATCCCGGCCGCCACGGCTGCCCTGGCCAACGCCAGTTCCATCGCGTGCGGCTCCGGGTACGGCGTTCCTTCCGACTGGTGGTGGACATAGTGGAACTCCGCCACGCTGCTGAAGCCCGAGACCACCATTTCCGTGAAGACTGCCGTGGCGAGCTTCTCGTATTTCTCCGGTGTCAGTTCCGCAGCGCTCCGGTACATTTGCTCCCGCCACACCCAGAAGTCACCGCGCCCGTCATGCGTCCGTCCGCGCAGGATCCGGTGAAAAGCGTGCGAATGGGCGTTGGCCGCGGCGGGGAAGACGACCCCGTTCAATATCCGGTCAGCGGCTTCGGGCTGGACCCCGGTAGAGATCCCGGAGATGCGGCCCTCGTGCACTTCCAGCCGAACACCGGTGGCGACAGCCGCGCCGCCCCCGACAGAACCGCCGTCGACGTTCAATAGCGCCGATTCACACCAGATCCCACTCACAGGAGTCCCTCCAGAACGTCGGCGAGGGCAACGGCGCCGGCTGAAGCATCCTCGTCAGCGACGTATTCTTCCGGGGAGTGCGAAATTCCGCTCGGGTTGCGGACGAAAAGCATCGCCGAGGGGACATGTCCAGCCAAGACTCCGGCGTCGTGCCCTGCGCCGGTTGCCAGCACCGGCGCGCCCGGCAGGAGTTCGCCAACGCGTCGGCTCAGCTCGGGATCGAAGTGCACGGTGTCGCTGTAGGACTCCTCGGTGAGGCTGACAGTGCACCCCTCACCTGCCGCGATTTCCCGGGCCACGCGGTAAATCGATTCGATCAGTTGCGCCGTGACGGCGTCGTCGGGATGGCGGGCGTCGAGCCACAGATCGACCCGGGAGGCAATCACGTTGGTGCCTCCCGGTACCGGGGTCAAGCGGCCGACCGTGGCCCGCGCATCCGGCTGTTTCGCCGCGGTGTCGCGGACGGCAACGACGATCTGCGCGGCCGCGACCATGGGATCGGCGCGGTCGGCCATGAGCGTGGTCCCGGCGTGGTTGCCTTGGCCGCTGACGCTCAGCTTCCAGCGGCCGTGGCCCAGGATCGAGCTTCCGACGGCGATGGCCGGACCGCCTTGGCCGAGCCCCTTTCCCTGTTCCACATGCAGTTCAACGAAGTCGCCGATTCGAGCCATGGTTTCCGGGTCGGGACCAACGTGCCGGGGATCCAGCCCGTTACCGCGCGCGACGTCGGCGAAGGTGTTGCCGTCGACGTCGCGCAGGTTCAGCGCCTTGTCGACGTCGATGGCACCGGTCAGGAGCCGCGAGCCCAAGCAGGCCACGCCAAAGCGGGATCCTTCTTCTTCCGGGAAGACCGTGATGGCCAGGGAACGTCCAGGCTCAAGACCGCGGGAATTAAGTATGTCGACGGCGGCGAGTGCGGACGCGACGCCAAGCGGCCCGTCAAAGGCGCCCCCGCCCGGGACGGAATCGAGGTGGCTGCCGGTAACGAGCGCACCGTCCTGGGGCTTTCCCCACCAGGCCCAGATAATGCCATTGCGGTCGGTCTCGACGCCGAGGCCGCGCTGCTGGGCCTGTTCGATGAACCAGTGCCTGAGGTCGAGCTCGGGTGTCGAGTAGACGGCCCTGGAGTATCCTCCGCGAACCGCATCGCGGCCCACGTCCTTGATTGAGTCAAGGAGCTGATTGACGGTTTCCACGTGTTCCTCCGATTAATGAAGACTGCCACCAAGTAAAAACCACATGTCACCCAATGACAAGGCCCTGAGCCTAGAAGCATGACAATTAACAGGCCTGAAACATCGCCGAAACGGCTTGTTCCCACTGAGCGTCTCAAATCCCGGAATCTCAGGTAATTTCTCGAAATCTATTGCCATTCGATGAAAGTTGATTTTTACTAAGTGGCAAGACATGGTGATTCAGACCACTTGAAAGCAGGTCAGTCAGTGGCAGCAGACTCTTCCACCCGGACGGTCGAAAGGGCGTTGGCCCTCCTGAGCGCGGTCTGCACCGATGGCGCCATCAGCTTGAGCGACGCAGCACGCGTTGTCGACTTGTCGGCCAGCACCGCACTCCGCCTCCTCCGCACACTGGAGGGCAGCGGATTCGTGAAGCGGGATCCGAGCGGAAACTTCCGGCCCGGCGCCAGTGTGATCCAGTTGGGAGCACTCGCGCTGGGTCAGGAATCCCTCGTGTCTCTATGCACACCGCATATGAAGAGGCTGGTGGCCGACACGGGCGAGTCCTGCTATTTGAGCATTCCCGGTCCTGGGGAAACCGGAATCTACATCGCCATTGTCGAAGGTACCCACTCTGTCCGACACACCAGCTGGGTCGGCAGGAGCATTCCGCTGGAAGGATCCGCCGCCGGAAAGGTCCTGACTGGCGGACAAAACGGCCGCGGCTTCGCCATCGTGCGAAGCGGCGTAGAAGACGACATTACGGCCGTCGCCGCACCTATCGTGATCGGCGGCCGCACCGTGGCAGCCCTCAGCATCGTCGCACCGAGCTACCGCTTGGGCGAAGCGAAGGCCCAGACATTTGGCGAGGAACTGGCGAGGGTGGCGAACAACATCCTCGTGGAACCCTCCGGAAACCATGAAGTGCCCCAGGAAAGCATGGAAAAGAAATGATCAAGTTCGAAAATGTCACCAAGGCGTACCCCGATGGGACGGTCGCCGTCGATGGCCTGAACCTCGAGGCGCCCACCGGCAAGTTGACCATCCTGGTTGGCCCGTCCGGTTGTGGCAAAACAACTTCGCTGAGGATGATCAACCGCCTCATCGAACCCACCAGCGGAACCATCTACCTCGATGACCAGCCGACGTCGGGCATGGACGCGGCGCTGCTGCGCCGCCGGATCGGCTACGTCATCCAGCACGCAGGCCTCTTTCCGCACCGCACCATTATCGACAACGTGGCCACCATGCCCGTTCTGCTCGGCGAGAGCAGGCAGAAGGCCCGCATGAAAGCCCTCGAACTCATGGAGCGCGTCGGCCTTCCCGCGAGCTTCGCAAAGCGCTACCCGTGGCAACTGTCCGGCGGACAGCAGCAGCGCGTCGGCGTGGCCCGGGCCCTAGCTTCGGATCCGGCGTTCATGCTCATGGACGAACCCTTCAGTGCCGTTGACCCCGTGGTCCGCGCACAGCTCCAGGAGGAGTTCCTCCGGCTGCAGCGCGAGATCGGCAAGACCATCATCATGGTCACCCACGACATCGACGAGGCCCTCAAGCTCGGCGACCAGGTGGCCGTGATGCGCGTCGGCGGAAAACTCGCCCAGATGGCGACGCCGTCGGAGCTGCTGACTTCCCCGGCTGACGAATTCGTGGCCGATTTCGTGGGACGTGACCGTGGCTATCGTTCGCTCGGTTTCACCAACGCGGCCGGCACGGTAACTGTTTCAGAGGAAGCAGTAGTCACCATCGGCGCCTCCGCCGCCGAGGCGCAAAGCAAGGCCACGGGAGCCTGGGTGCTCGTGGTCGACGGCGGCCGGAAACCGCTCGGCTGGGCGCAAGCCGATCTCATTAAGGGCGAACTCAAGAGGGAGCACCTCAACCTCAGCGGCACCTCCGCATCATCGTCCGGGACCATGCGCCAATTGCTCGACGCGGCGCTTTCCTCCCCCAGCCGGCGTGGCGTCGTCGTCAATGAACACGGCGAGCTCATCGGCACAGTGACGGCCACCGACGTCGTCAAGGCGATTGAGGCCGAGCCGCACTTGGAGACGGCGCGATGAACTTTGAATGGCTCGGCCGTCAGTCCGACAACATCGTCTTCCTCCTCGGCTGGCACGTGCTGCTCGCCGTCACTCCCCTCATCCTGGGACTGCTCATCGCGCTGCCGCTCGGCTGGTGGGCGCACCGCAGCCGCCGGATCTACCCCCTTCTGGTGGGCGTGGCAGGCCTGCTGTACACGGTCCCTTCCCTCGCCCTGTTCGTCCTGTTGCCGCTGGTCCTTGGCACCAAGATCCTGGACCCCCTCAACATCGTGGCGGCCCTGACCATCTACACCGTCGCATTGCTCGTACGCGTGGTGGCCGATGCCTTGGATTCCGTGCCGGAAGACACGGTCCAAGCCGCCAAGGCCATGGGCTACCGCGGCTACCAAAGCCTGGTGAAAGTGGAACTACCCGTGGGCGTCCCCGTCATCAGTGCCGGACTCCGTGTCGCGGCGGTCTCCAACGTGAGCCTCGTTTCCGTGGCAGCGTTGCTAGGCATCCCGCAGCTCGGCTCGCTCTTCACCCAAGGCTTCCAGTTGCGGTTCTTCACCCCGATCATCGCCGGCATCATCCTCTGTGTGGTCCTGGCCATGATCCTCGACGGACTGATCATCCTCCTCAACCGGTGGCTGACACCGTGGACCCCCAAGGTGGTGGCATCATGATCAACTACTTGTTCAATCCCGCGCACTGGAGCGGCGCCGACGGCATCCCCACCCTCATCGGGGAGCACCTGCTCTACTCCCTCATCGCCCTGGCGGTCGCGGCAATCATCGCGGTTCCACTCGGCATCTACATCGGCGTCACCGGCAAGGGCGTCTTCATGATCGCAGGCCTGGCCAACGCCCTCCGTGCCCTCCCCAGCGTGGGCCTGCTGATCCTGTTGGTCCTGCTGATCTCGCCCGCGTTCCCGTCCAAAATGGGCTACATCCTGCCGAGCCTCATCGTCCTCGTGCTCCTCGCGGTCCCGCCCATCCTGACCAACACCTACGCCGGCGTCCGCGCTGTGGATGCTGCCGCCGTCGACGCCGCCAAGGGCATGGGCTTCCGCACCATGAAAATCCTCACGGACATCCAGCTCCCCTGCTCGCTCCCGCTCATGCTGTCCGGCGTCCGCAGCGCACTGCTGCAGATCATCTCGACGGCGACCATCGCCGCGTACATTTCGCTCGGCGGCCTCGGACGGCTGCTCATCGACGGCAAAGCCCAGAACGACTACAGCCAGATGGTTGCCGGCGCCGTGCTGGTTGCGCTGCTGGCCCTGTTCTTCGACCAATTGCTCGCCTTCATCACCCGCAGGGTCGTCTCACCCGGACTGACCCGGCGCACCGTCAAGGCGGCCGCCCCGACCGCTGCGACCGACACCGTGAAAACCCCCGTCGCGGCCTAGGCATCTCTCCCCCCCCCCCCCCCGCTTCATCCGTCGTCGGGCGCCCTCGTCCCGCGGCGGCAACACCACCAATCCACCCCCACTTGGCCACCGCATGCCCTGCAACGGCCCTCCCCAGAGAGAATTGACATGAAAAAGTACCTGAGCGGCTTCGCCCTCGCGGCAGCCACCGCCATCGCCCTGAGCGCTTGTGGCGGTGGGGATCCCATGAGCTCCTCCAACAACAACTCCCAGGCCGCGGGTTCCACGGACAGCATCATCGTGGGTTCCGCTGATTTCCCGGAAAGCCAGCTCATCGCGAAGATCTACGCCGAGGCCCTCAAGGCCAAGGGCGTCCAGGTCACCGAAAAGCCCAGCATCGGCAGCCGCGAAGTCACCATCCCGGCGCTGAAGGACGGTTCCATCGACCTCATGCCGGAATACGGCGGAGCCCTGCTGCAGTATCTTGACGCAGCCACCAAAGCGGTCACCCCGGATGAAGTCACCAAAGAGCTGAGCACCAAGATCCCTTCCGGACTGACCCAGCTGACGGCATCCAAGGCACAGGACAAGGACGTCCTGGCCATCAAGAAGGAAACTGCCGACAAGTACAACCTCAAGTCCATCAGCGACCTCCAGCCTGCTGCCAAGGACCTGGTCCTGGGCGGCCCGCCGGAGTGGAAGACCCGTATTAACGGTGTCGCCGGCCTGAAGTCTGTCTACAACCTCGACTTCAAGGACTTCTCAGCGCTCGACGCCGGCGGTCCGCTGACGCTGAACGCCCTCCTTTCCGGTCAGGTACAGGTTGCCGATCTCTTCAGCACCGATCCGGCAATCGCCGCCAACAACCTGGTTGCCCTGGATGACAACAAGAACCTGTTCCTGTCAGAGAACATCGTCCCCCTCATCAACCAGAAGAAGTCCACGGACACCGTCAAGAGCGTGCTGGACAAGGTGTCTGCAGCGTTGACCACCGATGACCTGATCCAGATGAACGGCAGGACCGCCAAGTTCGAGGACATGGGACAAATCGCCCAGGACTGGCTCAAATCCAAGAACCTGGCCTAGTTCGAGCAAGAAGCAACTAGTCCAGAAGACTAAGGAGTACGAAGAATGGCACCCGCCGATTTCACTACCGGAGCTCGTCCGGTCAAGGCCGCCCGCGGCACCGAGCTGACGGCCAAGAGCTGGCAGACCGAAGCGCCGTTGCGCATGTTGATGAACAACCTGGACCCGGAGGTCGCCGAGCGCCCGGATGACCTGGTCGTGTACGGCGGCACGGGCCGGGCCGCCCGGTCCTGGGCCGCGTTCGACGCGATCACCCGGACCCTGGAGACGATGGAGAAGGACGAGACGCTCCTGGTCCAGTCCGGCAAGCCCGTCGGGGTGTT